>DAORJS010000626.1:0-1502 GCA_035439185.1 Chitinophagaceae bacterium | reverse complement strand
TCAAATAATGGGGCTTTGGCTGCAATAATATCGGTGACCCAACGGGAATACTGACTGTATTGTTTGCTGCTGGCATGGGTCACGATGGCCTGCGGACATAATTGCAGGGCTTTCTTCATCGGCATGGCGGAGTGCACCCCAAATTTGCGGGCCTCATAACTGCAGGTAGACACTACGCCCCGTTCATAACCCCCGATAATCACCGGTTTTCCTTTCAGTGAAGGATTATTGAGAATCTCCACCGAAACAAAAAATGAATCGAGATCAAAATGAGCGATATATGGTAGAACAACATTCACTTCGATTACCTTATACTCAATAAAAAAATCAAGAAACAAGAACCAAGAAACAAAAATCAAGAAACAAGAACCAGGAAACAATCTCCAAATAACGCACACCCAATATCTAATACCTAATTCCCAATAATAAACCCGCCTTAGCCAAGGCTTCGGCAAGCGAAGCAATATCTTAATATCCCAATATCTTAATCCCTACCCCAAATAAATATCCAACAACCCCTCCGGCAATTCCACCAGCACCTGTTTTTTCCGGTGATCCACTTTTTCCAAAGAGTCTTCGTGTAAGGGGATCAGCACCTCCTTTCCTTGAATTTCAAGTCTGCATAATAGCTGGTGAGGCTGTTCAATCACTTCCAGAATTTGTCCCAGTGATTGCCCCTGATCAATAATTGTATAGCCCAGTAAACCGGCCGGACTGCTTTTGGATGCAAATTTTTTAAAATCAGCTTCGGGCAGCCATATTTTTTTCTGGGTGAGTTTAGCAGCTGCTTCCCGGTTATTCACTCCTTCGAGTTTCAGGTATATTTCTTCTTCGGATTTGATAGTGGTTGATTCAATGAACCAGGGTATAAAAGAATCCTTCTTGTCTTCAATAAAAACGGCCTGTAAACCTTTCAGAGAAGTTTTTTTACCCAGTTCATGTTTGAGCAACAGTTCTCCTTTCAGTCCATGTACAGCTACAATTTTTCCGATGCTCAGGTAACCGGCCATTTGTAATTCTTTTTTAGAGCAAGCTAAAGGTTATCATCAGTAAACTAAAAAAAAATCCCGGTTATAAAACCGGGATTTAAAAACTTTCAGGATTTGGTATAGTACCGGCACCGGCCGGTAAGGTTTATCCTTCACCGCCACCTTCCGTTCTGCGTTCAGGCCTGCGGCCTGGTGCACCACGTCTGGCTCTTTTCTGGCGGGCTGCTTCTTCCTGGCGTTTCTTCACCTGCACATCGTGCTCAGCACTCCAGCTGGTGAATTTTTCCATGGCAGTAGCTTCATCAAACAGTCCCAGCCCCACACCACGGAGCAGGTGTTTGAGATACAGTACACCTTTGAAACTCAGGATACGGCGAACAGTGTCAGTTGGTGTGGCACCTTTGTTCAGCCATTCAAGGGCTTTCTGGCGATCCAGCTGAATAGTGGCAGGAACGGGCAGGGGGGTATAAGTACCTAATTTCTGAATGAATTTCCCGTCACGAGGTGCGCGGG
>DAORJS010000625.1:0-1507 GCA_035439185.1 Chitinophagaceae bacterium | reverse complement strand
TAAACGTTTCCGTTTCCATTGTCTTAATTTCCCAGCGACTGCCGATCTGCAATTGCAATCTTCTTACAGTAAAACAGGCCCTGAGTGGTTTAATTATCCGTTAGGAGTTATTGACCGGGTTTTACAGGATGGGCATGATCTGTCCGGACTGGATCTTTTATTTTATGGGAACCTGCCGATTGGTGCGGGTCTCTCATCCTCTGCCTCTATTGAAGTGCTGATGGGTTATACCCTTTCTTCTCTTTTCGGTATGAACATTGATAAAAAAGAGATCGCTTTATTGGCGAAGGATGCCGAAAATCATTTTATCGGGGTCAATTGCGGAATCATGGATCAGTTTGCAGTGGCGATGGGGCAAAAAGACCAGGCCATCCTTTTGAATTGTGATACCCTCAGTTACGAATACATCCCGTTTAAAACCAACAATTATTCCCTGTTAATCATCAATACCAATAAACAACGCAGTCTGGCAGAATCAAAATACAATGAAAGATTCACCGAATGTGGTGCCGTGTTGAAACTTTTGAAGCAGGAACTTTCCATTCAGCATTTATGTGATGCCAGTATAGCTGACTGGGAACTCAACCGCCAATTGGTGAATAATCCGGTACTGGAAAAAAGGGCTGCTCATGTAATCGGTGAAAACCAGCGTGTGAAGGATGCTGTAATTGCCATGCAAACCGGTGATATGGATCTGTTTGGAAAATTGTTATTTGCTTCTCATCATTCGCTTCGATACGACTATGAAGTATCCGGAAAGGAACTGGATACCATCGTGGATTTTTGTATTGAGTATCCGGACTGTATCGGAGCCCGGATGACCGGTGCCGGTTTCGGAGGTTGTGCCATAGCTTTGGTTCATGAAACTAAAACTGCAGACTTCAGTGAAAAATTACTGGCTCAATATACCCGGCAGATAGGGTATGCACCCGGCATTTTTGCAGCAGCCGTCAGTGATGGTGTCAGTACTCTTCAGATCGCAAACTGATATTCCAGCTTCAGGAAATCTTCCAGATTTTTCAAAAGAGCCAGTTGGTTCCTGGCTCTCTCCAGATTTTCGGTCTCGTGATTGACCTGGTAATAAATATCACCGTTCAGGTAGTCAGTGAGGAAGCGGAGGCTTTGCATATACACCATCAGCAAACCGGCAGCATGAATATATTTCCTTTCTGATGCGGTCAGTATTCCACCTAATACATCTGTATAACCTGTAATGATGGCTTCATAAAAGGCTTTGCGGATTGCAGGCAAAGCTGATTGGTTTTCTTCAGCAGCACAGGCCATCGACCGGATCATATCTCCCAGGTCGGAGAAAAAATAACCCGCCATCACCGTATCATAGTCCACCGGACAAATTACTTTTCCGGTTTTTTCATGGAAAAGCACATTACTGATTTTGGCATCATGGTGCATCACCCGTTTTGGGAACTCTTCGGATGAAGTAATGATATCGAAAAAATGACAATACCGTTCTCTTTCTTTCAGTTCATTGATCAGCTCTTTTGCG
>DAORJS010000624.1:0-1509 GCA_035439185.1 Chitinophagaceae bacterium | reverse complement strand
TCATAATACTGCGAACTGCTTCCGCTTTGCAGTTTTTGCTGAATATAGCTGATGGCTTCATCCTTCTTGCCCTGGATATAATAGATCTGGGCAATATAGTAAGGCACTACGGTGCCATAATTCTTCTCATTCTCCACGATCCGGAAACTTTCAAGGGCTTCTCCGTATTGTTTATCCCGGAAGGCCAGGAAACCATAATAATAATTGGCCGCCAGGTAATTGGGATCGTCTTTGATACCACGGATAGAATTGAAAAGTGGTTTGGCCTCATTAAAACGCTGCAGGGCAAAATAGGAATAGCCCTGGTGGAATTTCATATCGGCAATCTCCCGGTTGCTCAGGTTGGCAATATTGGCGCCTTCAAAATACCGGATCGCATTCGCAAATTCTTCTTTCCGGAAATAAAACTCGCCGAGATGATAATTCATCATCTGCACACGGGCATTGTTTTTCTGCACTTCAATAAACTCGAGTGCAGCATCTTCTGCCCTTCCCTCATTTTGTTTGAGGGCACAAACCGTGCTGTAATACTCGATTTCCTGCGCAGTGACCGGAGTATTGGCCTTATTGGTTTCCCGCAGGTCCTGTTTCAATTCCTTCAGTAATGGATAAGCCAGACTATACTGCTCTTTCTGAAAATAGGCTTTGGCTTCCTGAAACTTTGTTTCAGGATCCGTATAAAAAGCAGTCTGCTGTGCAAATACCGGAAAACTGATGGAAATGGCGATGATGGCCGTTAGATGATTCTTCATTGAATAGTTTGTCCTTTAACCGTAAAAGTTAAACGTTGCGAATATTCGAATTATTTCGGGTTAGCCCAAACATCATTCCAAACAACTGTGGAAAACTACCTTGATACCAATGGTTTAACATTTTATTGGTGAAAATGGGCTTTTTTCCGCTTTTTTATAATTGATTATCTTACCAGCATGAAAATTTCACAGCTTGCTGAATACAGCATTATTGTCGCGGGCGTCATTTTTGGGTTCCGCTTTGTTGATAATCTTTTTTTTCTGCTCTATGAGTTATTACTTTATTCCGGGGAGTATGGCTTTTCGATGAAATACCATCTCCGCAGCCTGTTTTTTATTGCGGTCTATTTTACTGCCTTCGTCTTACTCATCCGGTACAGCGGCACTATTGCCCGCTGGCTGCTAAGGGAAGAAGGCGATCGGGTAAGCGGACTGACCATCAGCTGGCAACATGTGCTTTGGGTGGTCATGATTGGTATGTCGCTTTCCATCATCGTAACCAACCTGCCCGATACATTAAGTTATTTGTACAAATCATTTCAAAAGGGATCAGGCAGCAGTAAACTGGACCCGGAGAAATGGGAACTGCAGAAAGATGAACTGATGTATGCCACTTTAAGAACCGCTCTGGCATTGATCATTCTGGTATTTTACAGACAAATCAGTCACTGGTTTATCCGGAAGCATGAGGCGAATGATCTTATCTTTGAATCCAAAGAAGAAAAGCAGTAATTCATGTTTACGAGTGAAACACAGG
>DAORJS010000623.1:0-1513 GCA_035439185.1 Chitinophagaceae bacterium | reverse complement strand
CCCATCCGTTTTTTGTGTTCAATCTTCCCATCCGGTCAGTGCCGTATTCAGGAACTGTAAATTCAAACTGGATAACCAGCTTTGTTTTGGCTCCTGTTTTTAATGCTTCGGGTAACCAGGCCTGGAGGCGGGTATCTGTTACATTGTATTTGGGCGTAAATGTTTTACCATTGCTTTCACCGGAAATGGATTTGATCACATATCCGTCTGTGAATTTGGCATTTGCCCAACGGCCACCGGATTCTGTGGTGGTGGCAGATCCACGTGAATCCTTCCGGTAAATATTCTGGTCCAGTTGCATCCAGAGAAATTTCAGGTTATCCGGACTATTATTGGAATAGGTAATCTCCACGGTGCCGCTTACACTGTGTTTGGTGGTATCCAGGCTGCAATTCACTTTATAATCAGCCCGGTTCTGCCAGTATTTAGGTCCGGGTTCTCCGCTGGCACTGCGATAATCATTTCCGGGGTAAGGGTAAAACTGCGGATGAAAAGCTTCCCGGTTATCGTAAACTGATGTGGTTACCGGTTGATCCTGGGCATGGGCAACTATGAAAAAGCACCATGCAATAAGTCCGAATACTGATTTCTTCATATACTACTATCGTTTTATTGCCCGAAAGATAACTGAATTGACAGGATGGTTGCTACCGTTCGCTGGGTATTTGCAATTTTTTAAGCCAAATCAATTCGGCCTGATATAGAAAGGGGATGCCTGATTAGTTAAAGAGGGCTTCTGCAATAGCCACACTCTCCGGTTTGCCCACATCCACCAGTTTGTCTCCACTGTGATTATACCCCATGATCCGGTGCCGGGGGGCCAGGGTCAGGTAGACATCAATCAGGGAGAATTTTCCGTTAAAACCGGCTTCTTCCATCAACCGGAAAATCTCATATTCAAAAATGACTACACAACTGTATGCTAATTCATGTACTACCGTTTCATCAGGAATGGCAATCCGGACTTCTCCGGTTTTATTGTTCTTCCATCCAACGAGCCGGTAATCTTTATTAAAAAGCAGGTTGCGGGAGGAGGGGCGTGTAGTTACTCCAAAACTGATCAGCGATTGCTGCTGCAGATGAAAGTCCAGGAGTTTATTGATATTTAAATCGGTCAGAAAATCCGCATTACAGGTTGCAAATCTTTCTCCGGGATGAAAAAAATCCTTAGCTTTTAATAAACCGCCACCGGTTTCCAGCACTTCATCCCGTTCATCACTTACGAGCAGATCACTGCCCCAGCCGTCATTTTCTACAATTGCCTGATCTATCTGGTCTGCAAAATGGTGCACATTCACGATCACTTCATTAATTCCATACTGCCGCAGGTATTCAATATTTCTTTGCAATAAAGGTTTGCCATTTACCAGGGCCAGGGCCTTTGGATGATGATCCGTCCAGGGTTTAAAGCGGGTGCCGAGTCCGGCTGAAAATATCATTGCCTGCATGGTAACAACTTAAAAACTGTTTTGGCTGCTATTGCCCGCCTTTCAAAATTATTTTTTTTCCGGTA
>DAORJS010000622.1:0-1515 GCA_035439185.1 Chitinophagaceae bacterium | reverse complement strand
TCGGCTTCCCCTGCATTGCGAAGGGTTCTTTTCTTCCAGAAAATATAAATACCAAATACGAGGAGTAAGCCCAGCAATAGCAGCCAGGGCCAGTACAGTGTTGTATTTTGAAAACTAAGGTCCAATGGTATAATCTATCAAGTTTTGAACCAAAAGAAGCCGGTTTACATTTTTCCTTCGAAAAAACCGAGTTTTTTAAGGATATCTGTAAGGATTTTCATTCGTATTTTAAACATATCAAAATCCCGGTCAGGCGATTCCAGATTGAGTACGAAAAAATACGGGTGCTTGTTTTCTTCGATCCAACCCAGCACCCAACCCAGTGCATGCCCATTTTCGGTAAATCCCCATCCGGTTTTATATCCCATCCGGTAGTTCGCATTATCTTCAAAAAGCATGGCACGCTTAACCGTTTCCTGATAGGTTTTGAAAAAAGGCAGCTGATCAAAATACAGGCGCTTCATGAGTCCCAGTTGCTGATCGGGAGTTACTTTTAATGAATTATCAAGCCAGAAACTGTCTATGGCACTCCGGATCTGCACATGTTCGGTGGCTTCTTTTACACCGTATTTCAGACTGTCCAGCCAGAACTGCATCGTATCTTTTCCGATTCTTCTGGCTACTTCCTGATAGTAATGAACAGCGGATACCCTGAAGGCTTCGTACATGGTCAGGTCCTTGTTCCATTCTTCCCGGAATCTTTTGACACCATCCCAGGGGATTACCATACTGTCATTGACTATTTTACCTGTTTGTAAACCGATCAGGGAGTTCACGATTTTGAAGGTGGAGGCAGGGAGGTAGCTGCTGTCGCGGTACCGGCCCAGGTTATAGACAGTGAATTTTCCGGTGGCATTATTCATCAGGGCAAAACAGCCATCTGCCTTGTGTTCATCAAAATACTTCTTCAGGCTTTTATCCTGCTTTACATTATTCTGGCCGCAGGAAAAAAGAATAAGCGCTAAAAGGAAACAGGTAACCCTTATCATCTTTTCAATTTGCGCAAAAATACGTCACCTGATCTCAGTTCTCCCTTCTTAATTCAGCTTTTTGATAACTGGTGACTTTATAGCTGTTTACAACCGGGCTGTCATCTGTACCCTTACCTGAACTGTGAAGTGGTTGCGCTCCTATACTGCAAAACTCGAACATCAGTTTATCCCCTTCCAGCCAGTATTGATTAATAATGGTCGTCTGCTGTACGGTAAAAGCTCCACATAGTCTGCTCCCAATGAGAAACTGATCCAGCAGAATTCCGTTTTTCTCATCAACCACCCAATGCCCTTTAGCCGGATCCACCGGTTTAAGCAGATAGGGCCGGTTATCTTCTCCGGCTGCTCCATAAATAAGTTGCCAGGTATAGGTATTGATGCTGTCGGCAGGTTGTATCCTCAATTGAACAGCGACATGGCTTGTATCCGTTTTTCCGCTCCGGACCCAGATCAGGTCTCCTTTCCAGTTACCTACCCAGCTTTGGGGAAATGCAGATTGTTGTGCCTGTGACCACTCACAACT
>DAORJS010000621.1:0-1519 GCA_035439185.1 Chitinophagaceae bacterium | reverse complement strand
CGAATGTTTAACTTTGCCCCGAAAGACGAGTTTTAACAAATACTTGAAGAATGACTACGGAAAAAATACTGGAAGCACTGAGTAATGTACAGGAACCCGACCTGGGTAAGGACCTGGTAACCCTGAACATGGTAAAGGATGTAGCAGTGAATGGAAATGATGTTTCCTTTACTGTTGTATTGACCACACCAGCCTGTCCGATGAAGGAAATGATCAAAAATGCCTGTGTGAATGCAGTAAAACTGCTGGTGAATAAAGAAGCCAATGTACAGGTCAATTTTACTTCTAATACCACCACGAAAAGAACTGATGAAGGAAATGTGCTGCCCAAAGTTAAAAATATCATTGCCGTTATCAGCGGTAAGGGTGGGGTGGGTAAATCAACAGTGTCCGCTAACCTGGCCCTGGCCTTGTCACAGGGCGGTGCAAAAGTAGGATTGATGGATGCTGATATTTATGGTCCCAGCGTACCCATCATGTTTGGGGTACGTGGTGAAAGACCCATGATGATTGATGTGGGAGCTGAAAAACCCATGATTGCTCCCCTTGAAAGATATGGGATCAAGCTCATCAGTATCGGTTTACTGGTGGATGAAAAAAATGCCGTGGTATGGCGAGGTCCCATGGCCAGCAGTGCCATCCGGCAATTTATCACCGATGTGTACTGGGATGAACTGGATTATCTCGTAGTGGATATGCCTCCGGGAACCGGTGATATTCACCTGACCCTGATGCAAACCGTTCCGGTAACGGGAGCTGTAATTGTCACCACCCCACAGGATGTGGCATTGGCCGATGCCAAGAAGGGTATCGCTATGTTCGGGCAGGCACAAATGAATGTGCCCATCATCGGACTGGTTGAAAATATGAGCTATTTCACTCCGGCAGAATTACCGGATAACAAGTATTATATTTTTGGAAAGGAAGGGGGGAAAAGGCTGGCGGATGAATATGATATTCCTTTCCTTGGTCAGATTCCTCTTGTACAAAGTATCCGTGAGGGTGGTGATCAGGGTATTCCGGTGATGATGGGAGATGAAAGCATTACTAAGAAAGCATTCCAGGATTTTGCTTCCATTGTGGTACGCAGTATCGCCATGCGGAATGCAAATATGAAGGCAGAGAAAATCGCGGAAACAGTTTAATGTTTTTTCCGGTTTTCTCCCGATGGCTATCGGGATTTCAATTTTCAATTTTCAACTTTCAATTGAATATGTACAATCTTCCCTATTTCAAATCCGGCGACCAGGAGGAAGTCCTTCAGTTCATGAAAGACCATCCTTTTATTTTGCTGACTGGCGTTGATGCCAATAATCATCCCATCGCCACGCAAGTACCCGTTTTTATGGATGAGAAAGATGGAAAAATTTTTCTATCAGGCCATATGATGCGGAATGCTGATCACCAGAAAGCCTTCGCTCAAAATTCCAATGTACTGGCCTTATTCACGGGTCCGCATGCTTATGTCAGCGCAACCTGGTACACGAATTAACAGATGGGCAGTACCTGGAATTATATG
>DAORJS010000620.1:0-1524 GCA_035439185.1 Chitinophagaceae bacterium | reverse complement strand
CAGGATACCGGAACCGGAATGACTGAAGAGATATTGAAAAAAATTAATACCAGTCATTATTTTACTACAAAAGGCACTGCAAATGAATCAGGTACCGGACTGGGACTCATGTTATGCAAAGAATTCCTGACCAGGAACGGGGGAAGAATGTTTGTGGAAAGCGAAGAAGGGAAGGGTAGCACTTTTTCATTTACATTGCCGGCAGCTGCCTAGGCTCCAGAAACCTCTTGTCAATTCAGTTTAATACCTATTTTTGCCTGGCTTAACTGCTTTGAAAAAAACATTTGTCGTTATATTATTAATGGCCTTTCTCTTCCAGGTATTTGGATACCATCTGGTATTCCAGTACAGGAAGTTTGACCTGAAGAAATCTGCCAAGCGGATGCTTCGCCGTAGAATTGATCCGGCATTGACTGAAATGTTCAGCTTTCCATTGCTCGCAGGGGATAAAGAAGAAATGCCGGTTTGGGTGGATCAGTTTGAATTCCGTTACCATGATCAGCTTTTTGATGTGATTGAAAAGAAAGTAGTCGGTGACCGGCTGGTGATCAGGTGTCTGAATGATATAAAAGAAAAGCAACTCATTGACCATTACAAAATGCTGGCTCAGCAGGATTTCAATCAGAAATCAAAAAAACGATCCCTGTTCATGTTGAAAATGCTGGGTAAAGCACTGACCAGTTCTGCCATTACTTTCAATACCGAACCTGTTTATCAGGCAATATTACACAGTGATTCACGACCTTATTCTCTGTCTAGTATTTTCACAAAAGTACTGACTCCTCCACCCCGGTTTTGCTGATTTACCAGATGATTGAATGCATTCCCTGTTTCCTGTTACTGTTTACAAACCGGAAATGGAGGAATAATCTTTTGCGGGTTTTCAGAAATATATCCTGACCGGGACCAGTTTGGTATCTGATTAATGAACTAATTGATCAGCCAATCTCTCTTGTGCAGAAAATTAATATTTCTGTCAGCCTGCTCCATCAGTATTTCAACAAAAAAAAAACTAACAATGAGAAATATAGTAATCCTGATACTATTTGCAGGTCTTGCACATCAGTTAAAAGCACAATCCGACCTGCAGGGTAAAGTAATTGACCAATCTACCGGCACACCGCTTTCCGGTGCAACGATTAACAGAAATGGTAAAAATGTAGCCAGCACCGGTAAAGACGGTGTATTCAGTATTCCCTGTAGCGGGACCATCAAGATTCAGGTAAGTTATGTAGGGTATGAAACCACCGTTAAAACAGTAAACTGCGGCGACAATATCAGTATCATGCTTAAAGCCCAGGGCAATACGCTCGATAACGTGGAAATATCTGCAACATCAAGTACTAATAAATCACTATTAAATCAACCGCAGTCCATCACCAAACTAACTGAAAAAGAACTGAAAAGAGGATTGGGACTTTTTCTCGATGATGCCATTCAAACCAGTGTACCCGGTGTACAAATGGCCCGCCGTACCGTTTCCGGTGGTCAGCAATTTAATATCCGTGGATATGGAAATGGGTC
>DAORJS010000619.1:0-1525 GCA_035439185.1 Chitinophagaceae bacterium | reverse complement strand
AGTGTTTTATAAAAATCACCGTCGTGAAATGAGGGGCCGCGGAAACGACCGGTATCAATACCGGCGGCTACTTTAAAATTCTTGAATGAATAACAAATGGTATCACTAGTATAAATACTCCATAATTGCGGCAGCATACTGTCCCTGCAAACCGCAAAGCGTTCGGCCCAAAATCCCCTGGTCCATTGTACATCAGTCAGTCCTACGGTGCGCAATTTGGCAAAAGGACTTTGACTGTTTTCCACCAGACCATTTTGTCCGGCCACTGCCAGTGCAGGCACTATGAACAAAACCAGCATTAATTTTTTCATCCGCTACTATTTTTCTGCACAAATCAATGAATGACCATCCTCTTTAACCATCTTACATTTTATAAGATACGGTATACAATTTATTCTTCTCAATAGTTAATTCATAATTCCCGTTGCCTTTATCTGTGATCGTGCCTTCCTTACAAACAGGTTTTGACTTGCTTTTAAATTTCAGCACCCCTGTTCCGGCCGCTCCGGTGATACTGATTTGTTTAGTGCTCACTTTCAGCAGGATTTCTCCTTCCGGAGTGGGTACTTTTCCTTCCATCCATTGAAGACCACCCAGGTTAGGCACTACTTCATAAGTGGCATATCCGGCAGAAAGTGGTTTTACACCAAGGTAATATTTACCGAGCAGGTAAATGGGGCTGGCACCCCAGGCATGACAAAGACTTTTTCCGAATTCCCTTCCATACATGGCATAATGTTCTGCCCCTTTTTTCGTTGGGTTATATTCTTCCCAGAAAGAAGTGGCGCCTAATTGTAACATACCGCCCCAGTAATTTTTCATTTCATTCAATACAAAGGGTTGTTCTCCCATAGCGCAGAGTGCTTCGAGTTCATAAAAGCGCATATAGGGAGTGGTGATTTTCTGGATATTATCATTCAGCAACACTGATTTTTTCACTTCCTGCTTTTGCTGTTCGGAGAAATAATCAAAAAAGATGGCAAACATATTGGCGTAACGGGTCACGTTTTCTGTTTGTTTTCCATCCACCCGGCTATGCACCAGCGCCTTTTTTTGTTCATTCCAATAGATATCGAATAATTTCTTTTTCGTATTGGCGGCCATTGTACGATAATTGGCTTCCCCTGTCTTATCATTAACCAAGGCTGCACAAAGTGCCATGGTCTCCAGACTTCGGGCCAGCAAGAGTTGTTCAAAACTGACTTCTCCTTTTTTACTCAGTCCGGCTGCCCAGTCAATAAAGATCCAGTCGCCCGGCATCCATTCCATCAGCCCGTCTTTATTTCTTCTGCCCAGTACATAATCCATCAGGGATTTCATCCGGTCGTAGTTCTGTACAAGAAAGGTTTTATCGCCACTGTAGAGGTAATAATCATAAATCCCGAGGAACCAGTAAAAAGTATAATCCATGATGGTATTGATATGGCCTGTCACAGGATCCTTTCCTCTCAAGGCATACATGGTTCTTTTCACCGTACCATTATCATTCATCAGGTAGTAGTTCATCAGGTAGCTCTGATAGGCA
>DAORJS010000618.1:0-1526 GCA_035439185.1 Chitinophagaceae bacterium | reverse complement strand
ACAGGAAATATACCCGGACTGGAAGAATCCTGCCGCTTTGTAGCCATTGACAAAAATGGCAGTATCTGGGTTTCACATCCCTATCATGGAGTGTACCGGGTGGTTCAACAAGCTGCAGGGAGCTGGCAATCCAAACTATATACCGCTGTCAACGGTTTGCCCTCCACCCTCAATAACCATGTTTATAAAATCAATAATGAAGTATTAGTCGCTACCGAGAAAGGGATTTACACCTATGATGAAACCGGCGACCGCTTTATTCCATCTGTTTACTACCAGCAAATGCTGGGTTCGCAGAGTATCCGGTATTTAAGAGAGGATACAGAAGGAAATATCTGGTTCATTCATGAAAAAGAATTAGCCGTGCTGGACCGGAGTGCTAAAAAACCACAACTGATCCGACTGCCTGAATTAAATCATAAAATGCTCAGCGGGTTTGAATACATCTATCCGGTGAACCCTTATAATATTTTCATCGGGGGAGAAAAAGGATTCTTCCTTGTGAATTATGAAAAATACAAACAGAATATCCCGGCCCTGCAGGTCCTGATCCGGAATGTCAGAATCTCCCAACGGCGCGACAGTGTATTGTATGGCGGATACATTACTGACAGCAGTTTTCAAAACAGAAATGAAATCAGCCACCGCTGGGGCAACCTGCATATCGAATATGCTTCCCCCTTGTTTGGCCACCAGGATAATCTGGAATTCAGTTACCGCTTAAAGGGATTTGATGATAACTGGAGTGAGTGGACGGCCAAGACCGAAAAAGAATACACCCATCTGCCGGCAGGTCGTTATCATTTTGAAGTAAAAGTCCGCAATAACCTGGGCAATGAATCTGCACCAGCCGTGTTCAGCTTCAGAATACTGCCCCCCTGGTACCAGACTGTATGGGCCTATGCGCTGTATATCCTGCTTTTATTAACCGGGGTGTATTGGCTGTATATCTGGCAGATCAGGAAATTCAGATTGCAGCAGATCAGGCATGATCAGGAGCAGGAACAATTGCAATACCTGCATCAGCTGGAAATCAATAAGGCAGAAAATGAATTGGTGACTTTACGGAATGAAAAGCTTCAGGTGGAAGTTGACTTTAAAAATTCTGAACTGGCCACCAATGCCATGCACCTTGTACAAAAAAGTGAGCTGCTGGCAAAACTGCGGTCAGAACTCAACCAACTGATCAAGGCGGTTGACAATGACAAGGCCCAGGCCGAAATTAAAAAAATGATCAAAGTGCTGGGAGAAGATGAAAAGATGGATAAGGACTGGGAGCATTTCAGTCTGCACTTTGATAAAGTACACAGTGATTTTGTAGTAGTGCTCAAAGAAAAATTCCCTTCGATCACTCCTAATGAACTCAAACTCTCGGCTTACCTGCGGATGAATCTATCCACCAAGGAAATTGCACAGCTCATGAATATTTCAGTGCGGGGTGTGGAAATCAGCCGTTATCGTTTAAGAAAAAAACTGGGGATCAGTTCCGAAGTGAATTTGTTTGATTTTCTGATGAGTATTAAGGG
>DAORJS010000617.1:0-1528 GCA_035439185.1 Chitinophagaceae bacterium | reverse complement strand
CAAATCTATTGGTAACTTACAATTATCTCAAAGAACAAAAAACAAACATAGGAGGCACTAAGAACTGACAATCTTTTTTTGCTTCGTGCCTTTGTGACTTTGTGGCGATATCTAAGCCATATTAAGGTTACTTAATTTTTAAATGAAAAGATTTTGCCGTACTCAGGCTTCCACTGATGTTTCCAGCGTCTGTGGCTCCATAGATAATTAGCAGGATCCTCCCGGATGACTTCTTCCAGGCTGCACTTATACATATAAGTAAGTTCTTCCGGGCTATACTGAGAGCCTACTTCTGTGATCAGCCGGACAGAAAAATGATAATACCCTCTCTTTATTTTTTTGAATGCCACCATTAAAACCGCCGTATTATTCTTTACCGCTCCCTTGGCAGGTCCGGTTACAAATGGTGCGGGTTTTCCCATAAAATTCATCCAGTAGGCATTGGAGGGATCACCAGGATTCTGATCAGCTGCCAGACCAAGGGTATATTGTCTCGCGAATACTTCATGCCGTTTATTTTTAAAATCCTGAGCCGAGATCAGCACTGTCCCATACCGTTTCCGGATATTATAAAATACCCGATCCAGTATTTTATTACTGATTGGCATATAAATCCCCACGAATGGTATATTGAGATTTTTTGCAAAAATCAGGTTTCCAAACTCCCAGTTAAACTGGTGTCCGGCCATTACATGAATATTCTTACCCTGCTCAATAAGCCTGTTGACTAATTCAAACTCAAAACTGCTGTGTTTTTCAATCTGCCGGCCGCTCATTGAAATAAGTTTGACCGCTTCAATAAATGTATCAATGAAATTCCGGTAAAATTTTTTGGCAATCCGTATCCTTTCCTTTTCTGATTTTTCCGGGAAAGCGATCTTTAAATTATCCAATACCACTTTCCTGCGGTATTTAAATATGTAAAAAGCCAGTCCGTAAAATAATTCGGAAAACAGATACAGAACCCTCAGGGGCAGCAGGGAGCAAAACCATAAAAAACCATATACAACATAATACATGATGGGCAAAGATAATCCCTACAGAACAATGTTCTGCACCAGATGACTCTTACCGGGATAATCAGTATTATAATGAAGACCGCGGCTTTCTTTCCGGAAAGAAGCCCCTTTCACTATCAGGTAACCAACTGTAATCATGTTCCGTAACTCCAGTAATTGCGGTGATAAAGTGGAGCTTTGATAAAGTAATTCTGTTTCTTCCCATAACAGATCAAGTCTTCGCATGGCTCTTTGCAAACGAACATCATTGCGCACAATCCCCACATAATCACTCATCACCTGCTGTAACTCTTTAAGACTTTGGGTGATCAGGATCATTTCTCTGGGTTCGGAAGTGCCTTTTGCATTCCAGTCGGGTATTTCAGATATGATCGGGATCTGATCCAGTTTTTCTGTTATATCCAGGTAGCAGCGGTGGGCAAAAACCATGGCTTCAAGCAATGAATTAGATGCAAGCCGGTTGGCACCATGTAATCCGGTAGAGGCACATTCACCACAGGCATAGAGAT
>DAORJS010000616.1:0-1529 GCA_035439185.1 Chitinophagaceae bacterium | reverse complement strand
TCGTAGCCGGTATGCCGGAGTCCGAGTGGTTTCAGGATCAGATGCTCTAATACCGATTGGTAAGGTTGGCCGGTCAGTTTTTCGATGATATAGCCCAGCAAGGTATAACCGGAATTGCTGTAACTGAAACGGGTGCCGGGTTCAAAATTCAGCGGCTGGTATTTGAATATCCGGATCATCGAATCCAGTGTTACTGGCTTACTTTGATCACTGGCCATAAAAACTTTGTTGTCGGTGTAATTGTAAATGCCGGAGCTGTGAGATAGTAAGTGATGAATAGATATTTTTTCGCCGTTGGGATAATCCGGGATGTACTGGCTGATTTTATCCTGTACGGATAATTTTCCCTGTTCCTGCAGTTTTAAAATAACAGCAGCTGTGAATTGTTTGGCGAGGGAAGCGACCTGAAAAATACTCTTGGTTGAATTGGGTTGCGCTGCAACTGCATTTTTTAATCCATACCCTTTGTGTAATAAAACTTCACCCTTCCTGGCAACAAGCACCGATCCGGTAAATTTTTCCTGATTTGCAAATGTCATGACGGCCTCTTCCAGTTCAGCATTGACTGACTGACCAATGGCAATAACTGAAAAGCAGAGTTGAATTCCGAAACTGATTATTTTTTTCATGTTGTAAAAAAAGAAAGAATCAATGGCCTTGAAAAAAGAAATCTACGGGGATCGGATTTTGAACTACAAAAAATGAAACAGGCATGTCGACCTATAGATACCTGGAAATCTTTTCGCGTGCAGGATTTCAGAGATTATGAATCAATTTTGCCCATTATTCGTAGTTCAAAAAGCAGCATTGGTAGAAAAGGTCAAAAGCTTTAGTGGCAATTCTGGATATTTGTGAATGCGTTTCCTGGAGAAAATTGTCAGCAAAAAAAACAAAAGCCTGCTTATCAGAACGGGGCTGCATATACTTTTCTGGGTCTTATATTGGCTGACCGCTTATTATTTCAATACAGTTTCCCTGAATATTTTTACTGGCACTTCAATGATGTGGAAGGAACCACTCCTCAGTGTGTTCAATCTGGTTCTCTTTTATTACCCATTCATGTATTTTGTTTGGCCCTTATTTTTAAGAAATAAGAAAATAGTAGCAGGTCTGTTTCTGCTGGTTCTTCAGATTTTGATCTACACTTTTTTGTTTGAAATACAGGAAAGATGGTTGTTGGCAAACTGTAGTTCCTGTAAAGAAATACTGGCACAGCTGCCTGCTGCCATGAAACAGGGTACTGACGAACCTTTGCTGCGGGGAGTTGCCGGCTCATTATTATCTCTTGGCATATTTTATGTGTTAATTGCCAGGTTGAGTCCGGTGATTGCTTTTAAAATCGCCTTTGATTTTATAAAAACGCGGACCAATGCGTTAGAGCTGGAGAAGGAGAATATATTACTGGAATTCCGTTTTCTGAAAGCGCAGGTCAATCCGCATTTTTTATTTAATACGTTAAATAATATACATTCTCTGGTGGTACTGGAAAGGAAGGAGGAGGCTTCTGCAACCATTGCCAGGCTGTCTGA
>DAORJS010000615.1:0-1532 GCA_035439185.1 Chitinophagaceae bacterium | reverse complement strand
AAACCGGGATATGCCGGAATTGAGAATGAATTGTTCTTTCAGAAAAAGACCTCCATGCTTTTTGGTGATGCCAAAAAGGTATTGCAGGACCTGGTTGGAGAAATCAAAAATCTCTGAGGCAATGATAAACCGGGTACGTCCCCTTTTTTTATTATTAGTATTTCCTGTTTACTTTTTTTGTGCTTCCTGTATTCAGCAAAAAAACCGGTCAGGTTGTGCTGATTACAAAACCGGCCGTTTCAGTGTCCATGCCAGAGGGATAGATAGTTTTATGGTGGAAAGAAATGACAGCCTCCAATATGAGTGGAATACAGAGAAGAATATTGAGAAATTGTACCGGATCAGGTGGATCAGTGATTGTGAGTATGAACTGGTGAACCGGAATCCCCGCAGCCTTGCTGCTCCTGGCAGTAAGGAAGCCATGCTCGATTCCATTATGCAGATACCCAGCCGGGTAAGGATCTTATCCGCAACAGCTTCCTATTGTATATTTGAGGTGCGAAAAAAAGGAGTAAGCATGGTGCTTACAGATACCATGTGGCTGATGAAATAAATGTATCATGAATTTTCCCGCTGGCTTTTTAGAACAATTAACCGGTGTTGCCGGGTTCAGCAAAGATGCTTTTGTGGAAGTGCATGCAAGGGGTCCGGCTGTTATTTCGGTAAGACTTAATCCGAATAAACCTTTATCATCTTTTCCGCCAGCTTCCTTAACCATACCCGGAGCCATTTCATCGGATTTAAAAACAACACCGATCCCCTGGTGTGATTCAGGTTTTTATCTTTCTGAGCGACCCTCTTTTACTTTTGATCCGCTTTTTCACGCAGGCACTTATTATGTACAGGAAGCCAGTAGTATGTTTCTGGAACAGGCGATGAAACAATCAGTGGATTTATCCTCTCCAGTGAAAGTACTTGATTTGTGTGCAGCCCCCGGTGGAAAATCCACTCACCTGCAATCATTGATCAGTAAGGAAAGTATGCTGGTAAGTAATGAAGTGATACGGGCAAGGTCATTTATTCTCAGGGATAATATGATTAAATGGGGTGCAGAAAATGTAATAGTCATGAATAATGATCCAAAAGATTTTTCAGTCCTGGAGGGTTATTTTGATGTGGTAGTGGCGGATGCGCCCTGCAGCGGAAGTGGTTTATTCCGCAAAGAGCCGGAAGCCATGGAGGAATGGAGTGAAAATAATGTGCAACTCTGTGCGCAAAGACAACAAAGAATTCTGGCTGATATATTACCCGCTTTGAAAAATGGAGGGGTGCTGATTTATTCAACCTGCTCATATTCCAAAGATGAGGATGAAGCAATAAGTAGTTGGTTGACCAATGAACATGCCATGCAGCCGCTACGCATAACCATCAAACCTGAGTGGGGACTGATTGAATCTGAAGCAGGATACAGGTTCTGGCCTGACCGGGTAAAGGGAGAAGGCTTTTACCTGGCATGTTTTCGGAAAACAACCGGGAAAGAGAATCATAAACTGAAATCTGCCAAGCCAATACGATTGGCCGGCCAGGCGGCT
>DAORJS010000614.1:0-1533 GCA_035439185.1 Chitinophagaceae bacterium | reverse complement strand
GCATAGGTGCCTGATCCGATAATCGGGGCATCACCAACCCTTCCGAATTTTTTATTGGTCATGCCTCCGGTGCTGGTCGCTGCGGCCAGATTGCCGTGACGATCCAATGCAACGGCCCCCACGGTGCCATACTTGTAATCCCGGTTTTCAGGTTGTTTTAAAGCCGATTGACGGGTACTGTCATCATGATCCAGTTTCATTTTAGAGGAATCCTCGGCTATAGCAGCCTGTAAAACCTTCCAACGGATCTCAGTATAGAAATAGGAAGGATCCACGATTTCCAGTCCTTTTTCCTTTGCAAATTTTTCAGCTCCTTTGCCGGTCATCATCACATGCGGACTTTTTTCCATCACCGCCCTTGCTGCACTAATCGGGTTTTTGATAGTGGTTACACCTGCTACGGATCCGGCCTCGAGGGTTGCTCCGTTCATGATGGCCGCATCCAGTTCATTCTTTCCTTCATTAGTAAACACTGCTCCCTTGCCGGCATTGAAGAGGGGATTGTCCTCCATACTTCTGACCGCTGCTTCCACCGCATCGAGCGCTGATCCACCTTTCTGCAAAATGGCATTTCCCAGTTGAAGGGCCCTTTCCAGCGCTTCCTGAAATGCCTTTTCCAATTCAGGGGTCATCTGGCTTTTGAGAATGGTACCCGCCCCGCCATGGATCACCAGCACGTATTTATCGCTGAGTGGCTGTTGAGCCAGGGTCAAAGAATTGTTAAGAATAAAGAGGGCAAATAGTATATAAAGCCGTTTCATACAATGAATTTGATGCAATTTACTGGATCTGCCGCTTGTCCAACATTCTGGTATTGAATTTGCCTAAAGGATTCGATTGCATACTTTTACACCTAAATCCCGGGGTCCTGAAGCGATTTAAAAAAATACTGAAGTGGTTCTTTCTGATCCTGCTCTTTTTGCTGGTGAGTATTTACATTTTTATCCAGACCCCATTTGGACAAAACTGGATTGTCAAACAGGTCACCAAACGTTTATCCAAAGACCTGCAAACAAAGGTTACCATTGCCCATGTTGATTTTTCCCTGTTTAATAAAATGCACCTGGAGGGGTTGATGATCGAAGACCGCCAGGGTGATACCCTGCTCTATGCCGGGGATATGAAAGTGAGGATCACCGACTGGTTCTTTTTTAAAAAACAGGCCGAGCTGAAATATGTGGGGCTTGAAAATGCGGTTATCAAATTCCAGCGTACTGATTCCGTTTGGCGACAGCAATTTCTCTTTGATTATTTTGGTTCCTCTGGTGGATCGGGTAAAAAGAAAGAAGGAGGTTTGAAACTGGATCTTCGCAAACTGGAATTAAAGAATGTAAGCTTTCTGAAAAAGGATGCCTGGATGGGTGAAGACATGCAGATAAAAGTTGGCAGTCTTGATCTGGATGCAGACAAGCTGAGTTTATCCGGCAATCGTTTTGAAGTGAATTCATTACTGATCAAAGATCCCGTCGTGGCGATTAATAAGTACGACAGAAAGAAACCGCGTAGAATCAGGACAGCTGAAGAACTGGAACA
>DAORJS010000613.1:0-1545 GCA_035439185.1 Chitinophagaceae bacterium | reverse complement strand
GCTTCCCAGTCAATATGATAATCCGGATACACCAGACTGATGGCAACCGCCTTCGCCCCATTCACTTCTATATTGGGGATATAGCTGTCATAAGCCGGCTCAAACACAATGACCTCATCGCCTGGTTGAAGAATTGTTGTAAGCGCTGTGTATATGGCATAAGTACCACCGGGTGTAATCGTGATCTCGGTATCCGGATTCAGGTTAGCGCCATAAAGCAGGGCTGATTTTTCAGCAATTGATTCCCGCAAGGGCATCCAGCCAGGCATGGGTGAATACTGATTATAATCCTCATTCATGGCTTTGGCGACAAGTCCGGTCAATTCCCGGCTCATCGGATAATCCGGAAACCCCTGTCCGAGATTAATAGCCTGATGTTCGGTGGCCAGGCGGCTCATTACGGTGAAGATGGTGGTGCCGACCTGTGGAAGCCTGGATTGGATTGTTGGCGTCATAGTTGTAAAATTACCTGCATTTTAAAACCGAAGAGCATATGTTTGATAAATCAAATTCATTCAAAACAAGGAAGATTGTTCAAGAAACTACATGCTTTCTTCAATCCCGAGCAATTCCAGGGCTGGGGGAAAAAGCGCAAATACTTTGAGGGTTGGTATTTTAAGATCGTTAATGCCGGCGAAACAATGGCATTGGCCATTATTCCCGGCATTGCCATGGACGAACAGGGAAACCGGCAGGCCTTTATTCAGGTTTTGGATGGGAAAAAGAAAACCGCCCTTTATCATCGTTTTGATGCCAGCTTGTTCAGACCCAGGGCCAAACAATTTTATGTAGAGATTGATCAGAACCAATTTTCAACAGAAGCACTGAACCTTAATCTACCCGGATTAAAAGGGCAGCTTCATTTTCATGGTATCACCGGTTGGCCCAAACCATTTTATTCCCCCGGCATCATGGGGCCCTATGCATTTGCCCCCTTTCTGGAATGTTACCACGGTATTGTGAGCATGGATCATGGTATCAGTGGTTCATTGGAAATAGATGGTGAAACCGTTTCGTTTGATCATGGCAGGGGTTATATTGAAAAAGACTGGGGCCGATCATTCCCCTCCGCATATTGCTGGTTACAGACCAACCATTTCAGCGAAAGCGGGATTTCTCTGAAGGCATCGGTTGCAAAAATTCCCTGGATCAGAAACTCTTTTACCGGTTTTATTGCAGGGGTCTGGTTAAAGAACCGGCTGATCCGTTTCACGACCTATAACAGGTCGGTACTTCGCAAGTGTCAGATCAGCGAAAAAACAGTGGAGCTGATCATGGAAAACAAAAACTACCGGCTGGAAATTCTGGCTACCCGTGATGCGGCCACCAGTCTGGCTTCACCGATAATGGGTTTGATGGATGGAAGAATTGAAGAAAGCATGACGGCACTGATTACCGTAAATCTCTTTGATAAAAAATCAAAAATGGTATTGCTGGCCGATACAGGCAGAAACACCGGTCTTGAAGTAGCCGGTGCCATTCAGGAAATAATGATCTGATCTTATTCCTTATCCGGATTATTCAGTGAAAGTGTGATCCACCACA
>DAORJS010000612.1:0-1547 GCA_035439185.1 Chitinophagaceae bacterium | reverse complement strand
TTGCTTTCTTTAATTTCTAATGAAAACAGCGGTACCAAACCGGTCTGTATTTGAAAATTGAATCAGCTGGTTATCCCGCTTTGCAGAAAAAACCTGGTTTGTACAGGTACAGCCAAATTTGTCCATACTGAATATACCCGACCCGCAGATGCCTGTCTTCTTTTCACTCACGATATCAGCAATCGTTACGACCCTGTTTGTGGCAGGAATAAACAGTATCCAGTCAAAGCCTGTATAGATTCCATTCTTTTCGTTTTTCAGATATACATATGTCGTGTCATTGGAGCTTTGGTACTGTCCATTTAAACCATTTATAATCCGGAAGCTGTCAACCAGGGTTTGAAAATTATCATTGGACTTGTACTTTCTTAAAATCAGGGTATCAATTTCCGATGGAGTAAAGCCAATCAATGCAGGAATAAGCTGAGGATCAGCACAATCATATTCCTTGCCACAACTGTTAATGACAGATGCCAGCAAGGCCAGGCAGACAAATAACCGGCATTTGAAAATGATTGCCTTCATTCTTTTTTAAAAATAGACAAAACATATAGTTAAAATGCTGCATATTATAACAGACTTAATCCTGAAACAGATGATTACCCCTTTGTTCTATTAATATCAACCTTACAATCATTTCCTTCCCCCGGGCCCGGAGGTCTGCAAATGATAGTATAAGTTTTCCCCTCCCTTGTAAAGCGATACTCATATTTATCCAATATGATTTCGTTATTCCTCTTCAGATCAATCAGCTTTTGCAAGGAATCTGATTCGTTATCTGAAATCAGTTTCCCTGTATTGAGTTCGTAATGGGATACATTTTTCCAGTAAACAGTTGTCACCAGTAATTCCGCATGACTGGTATCCAGCCAATGTCCGCCATAGGGGTGTTTGAATTTTGCCTTCCATAACAGTTTGCCCTGATTATTGATCACGGAAATATCTCCCAGATAGGAGCAATAGACAATTTTATCCTCATAAACAGAAACCGGCTGTGTAGCAAAGGCTTCCACCTTTACCCGCCAGATCACCAATCCGTTTTTCGGGTTCAGGCAATACAGAAAATTTTCATCGCCCCCTACATCAATGGTATTGCAATAGAGTTTGTCCTGGTAAACCACCGCATTCTGTAAGCCCCGCTGGTCAAATTTATCTGCCCAAAAATCTCCGGGGTTGAACAAGGGATAGGGAACAGCCGGGTCATGGGAAAAACCTGATTTTCCCTTGCATGATGCCAGTAACAAAAGGAAAGAAAAATATAGCAATTTATGATATGACATTATCGTATTAAAAATCCTTTTGCAATCCTTTCTTAATCACAAATCTCCTGAAGTGAATGGTATTGGTTTGATCAGCCAGTTTATTAGCAGCCTCTTCTTTTAATTCTTCGGGTGTGTATTGTGTAACATAGCAATTCATGGCCTGTATTGCCTTTTCTTTATCTGCCTTGCTGATCTCCACTTTTACATTCACGTATTGTTCATCCATCACACTGCCGGGGTCCACTGATTCCACTTGTTTGGTCCATGCAAAGAAGTAGAGTGGAT
>DAORJS010000611.1:0-1549 GCA_035439185.1 Chitinophagaceae bacterium | reverse complement strand
GGCATATCCTTCTTGGGATTCTTGGCTTCCTGTGCGGCCGTACTCACTGCATCAAAGCCGATATAGGCAAAGAATACAATGGCCGCGGCCCTGATGATACCACTGAAACCGAAGTCGCCGAATTTTCCGGTATTATCGGGGATATATGGATCGTAATTGGAAGTGTTGATATATTTCCATCCGAGGATAATAAAAGTAACCACCACTGCAATTTTCACAACAACGATGATACTGTTCACAAAGGCACTTTCTTTGGTTCCTTTGATCAGCAGTAAACTCATGAGTACAATGATGAAAACCGCAGGCAGGTTGATGATACCACCATCCCAGGGACCGGCAATCAGTTCCGGAGGCAGACTCACCCCGAATCCATCCAGGAATTTAACAAGGTAACGGCTCCAGCTGATACCTACCGTGGCCGCACCTACCGCATATTCCAGCACCAGGTCCCAGCCAATGATCCAGGCCATGAATTCACCCATGGTGGCGTAAGAATAGGTATAAGCACTTCCGGCAACAGGAATCATGGAAGCAAATTCAGCATAACACAGACCGGCAAACAAACAACCCAGTCCGGCTACTACAAAAGAGATCGTGATCGCAGGTCCTGCATGGTTGGCAGCAGCCATCCCGGTAATAGAGAACAAACCGGCGCCGATAATTGCCCCGATACCAAGCGCAATCAGCCCCTTGGCACCCAGGGTTTTCTTCAGCGTATGTTCACCGGTCTCCGCTGCTTCCTTCATCAAAGCATCCATCGGTTTTCTGACAAATAAACTCATATGTTGTTTTTTAATAAGTGACTAAGATAAGTATACAATCCAAATCATATCTTATTTACCGCTTTTTGTTGCGAAACGGCAAAATAATAAATGGGAATTCCCAATAATACGATGATCAGTCCGGGCCAGGTAAATTCAGGTTTATAAATGATCAGCAGGATACAGAAGGCAATTC
Organism: Chitinophagaceae bacterium; assembly: GCA_035439185.1. Lineage (GTDB taxonomy): Bacteria > Bacteroidota > Bacteroidia > Chitinophagales > Chitinophagaceae > JJ008. The sequence goes on along the minus strand of DAORJS010000611.1, from coordinate 592 downwards.
CCATCAATATATATATCATGGGCAGGATGGGATAGCCAAATGCCCGGTAAGGTCTTTCTGCTTCCGGTCTTTTTTTACGGAGAATAAAAATACCGGCAATGGTGAGTACATAAAATAATACCACTACAAAAGAAATCATATCCAGCAGCTGTCCGTACTTGCCACTCAGACTCCAGATACTGGCAGCAATACACTGGATCCACAAGGCAAACTGGGGAACGGCATTTTTATTCAATGTACCGGCCTGTTTGAAAAACAGTCCGTCTTTCGCCATGGTATAATACACCCTTGCTCCGGCCAGGATCAATCCATTGTTACAACCAAAAGTGGAGACCATGATCAGCAAGGCAATCAGGGTCGTACCAAAATCAGGGAAAATTTTATTGGCTGCTGCTACCGCCACGCGATCCTTGGCTGCATATGCCAGTTCATTCAGCGGCAGCACATTCAGGTACATCAGGTTGGCCGATACATAGATCACGGTAACGATCAGGGTACCTAAAAATAAACTGAGTCCGATATTGCGTTTGGGGTTCTTCATCTCCCCGGCAATAAATGTTACATTATTCCAGGCATCACTGCTGAAAATGGA
>DAORJS010000610.1:0-1553 GCA_035439185.1 Chitinophagaceae bacterium | reverse complement strand
CTCCGGAAGGTTATAATCCACCTGAATGGTACCCAACTGCCACTTACGGCCTATCGCATCTCTTACCATAAAATCCAGCTTTGGACCATAAAAAGCAGCTTCACCATACTCCACAACCGTTTTTAAGCCTTTTTCCTGAGCCGACTCAATAATCGCCTGCTCCGCCAAACGCCAGTTTTCATCGGTTCCGATGTATTTGGTCTTATTATCCGGGTCACGTAATGAAATTTGAGCGATGTAATCATTGAAATCCAATGCTTTAAATACATAAAGCACCAGGTCAATTACCTTACAAAACTCTTCTTTTACCTGGTCCGGGCGGCAAAATAAGTGGGCATCATCCTGTGTAAAGCCACGAACACGGGTTAACCCATGTAATTCTCCGGCTTGCTCGTATCTGTAAACGGTACCAAACTCAGCATAACGAACCGGTAGGTCCTTGTATGACTTTGGTGAGGCTTTGTAAATTTCGCAATGGTGCGGACAATTCATTGGTTTCAGGAAAAATTCCTCCCCTTCATGTGGGGTGCGGATGGGTTGAAATGAATCGGCCCCGTATTTTTCATAATGTCCGGAAGTGATATACAGGTTTTTGTTCCCAATATGAGGGGTTGCCACCTGTAAATACCCTGATTTTTTTTGTGCCTTTTGTAAAAACTGAACCAGGCGCTCACGTAAATCAGCTCCTTTAGGTAGCCACAAGGGTAAACCCATTCCAACTTTTTCAGAAAATGTAAATAGTTCCAGTTCTTTACCCAATTTACGATGGTCGCGTTTTTTCGCCTCCTCCAGCAAAACCAGGTAGTCCGTTAAGTCTTTTTGCTTGGTAAATGTGATTGCATAGATACGGGTCAGCATCTTGTTTTTTTCATCTCCTCGCCAATATGCACCTGCAACATTCATGATTTTAGCAGCTTTGATAAAGCCGGTATTCGGAATGTGTGGTCCACGGCAAAGGTCTGTAAAATCACCTTGTTCATAGAAAGTGATCTGACCGTCCTGTAAATTCTCTAATAGATCCAGTTTATAGGGATCCTGCTTTTCTTTAAAATAGTCAATTGCATCTTTCTTCGATACTTCCTTTCGAAGGTAAACACTGTTTTTCCTTGCCAGCTCCAGCATTTTATCTTCTATCTTTTTGAAATCATCCTGTGAAATGGATTTTCCGCCAAGGTCGATATCATAATAAAATCCGTTTTCGATCGGCGGACCGATTCCGAATTTTGTTCCGGGATAAAGTGATTCAATGGCTTCAGCCATTAAGTGGGCTGATGAGTGCCATAAGGTTGATTTTCCCTCCGTATCATTCATGGTGAGCAATACCAGTTTTGCATCGGCAGTAATAGGACGGGTTGCATCGACAACTTCACCATTTACTTTTGCTGCTAAAACATTTCTTGCTAAACCTTCGGAGATGGATTGCGCTACTTGAAGCGCTGTGGTTCCTGCTTCATACGTACGAACGGAACCGTCGGGTAATGTGATATTGATCATAGTTGTGGTTTTGTCCAAACACCCAAACAAACGGGCACAGGAGTTTATAGTGGATGCAA
>DAORJS010000609.1:0-1556 GCA_035439185.1 Chitinophagaceae bacterium | reverse complement strand
TTATATAATCCCTTCTCTCCATGTTTGTTTTTGGTATAGGCATACATCTGGTACATGCGGTTGAAGTAGCTGGTATCCTGATAGAGGTTGCCGAGTTTTACAAAAACAGGCATGGCCATTTGTAAGGCATCGATCCAGTTCCAGTCATCAATTTTAGAAGTCATTTTCATGGAATCAATACAGGCCTTGATATCTCTTACTCTTTCGGGATGTTTTTTTCCATCGAGCAGGTACATATCAATATAGGTCTGTCCGCAGCATTGGTTATCGGCATTCCTTGTTTTGATGCCACCTCTTAATCCCCATTTATGTTTTTCACCCCATTGCAGGGTATAATCATAGTAGGCTTGCTTTTTATCAACCTGATACAGGGCCATCAGTCCTTCATAGTAAACGGCCCTTGTCCAGATATTACTGGGTCTTTCAATATTGGTAAAGATGGGTTTCCCGGCATCGGGCCAGAGGTCCATAAAATACTGATTGGTCTGTCGCATGATTTTGACAACCTGCTTTTTCTTAGGAATTTTTTGCGCCTGCGCAAATTGGGCTGATAAAAACAGCAGGAAGAGGATATATTTTTTCATTTGGAAGCGATTGTTGAATCGGTATAAAGATGATGCAATCAGACTGAAATTGAAAATGGACTTTCGTTTTATCAGGCTGACAGTCCGGGATGGTTGAAATTGGAGAAAGGGAAAAGATCCGTTTAAATATTTCGTAATAGCGTGTGTTTTTCCGGGAACGATTGCGTAAAAAAGCCGCAAATAACCGACAGTACAGGATGAATCAATTTCATAAAAAACTAATATTAGGGTCTCAATTCGTTGATTGCTGCTTATGAATAATTATACCCCCGGGTGCACGGACCTACAGGTTCCTGCAGCTGAAATATTATACACGAGACGGTCTTTGTTGAACGGGATGTACTCCCGGCTTGCTGGTTCTTACACAAGTGCCCTTGATTTTACCCACCATTACGAATCTTTTTATTCAGGCGATCATTCCCCTTCTGCGCTGATGCTGCGTGAAGTGGAAGATCGAAACAGATCATTCATTAGCCGTGATAAGATGATGTTCCCTTAACGAGGGCAACCTTTGAATACGTTTGACCGATAATCCGCTTAATTTTTTATAAACCAACAACGTTGCTTAATATGAAAAAACAAACAAAAAGGAGAGGGCTCTTTTTTCTGCTGTTCTTACTATGTACCGTACTGACATCGGTAGCGCAGAATGTTCCTGTAACCGGAAAAGTTACAGACGAAGCCGGTAAGGCACTGGAAGGTGCGACGGTGGAAGAAAAAGGCACCCGGAACAAGGCCATAACAGATAAGGCCGGTGTATTCAAACTGAATGTAACATCCGCTACTGGTACATTAGTTGTCAGTTTCGTCGGACATGAACAGATGGAGCTTCCATTAAACAATCAAAAGGAAGTAACGGTCAGTTTAAAAACTACAGCCGAGAGTCTTACCGATGTGGTGGTGATTGGTTATGCCACCGTAAAAAAGAAAGACGTTACCGGATCAGTGGCCGGAATCAATCAGAAAGACATC
>DAORJS010000608.1:0-1567 GCA_035439185.1 Chitinophagaceae bacterium | reverse complement strand
ACCAGGCTGATGGTATTATGCTTAAGATTGTGACAAGGAAGTTGATTGTCATAATCATTATCGGCATTAGTGCCATCATCTCCCCCATAATGCATGGACAGGAATTCAATAAAACTGATATCACTATTCTGACGATGATGCTGAAAATAATGGGTTATCAGCTCGGGTAACCGGAGTAGCTGACCTACTTCCGTATTACCGGCCAGGTGAATACCCACCAATACTATCATCAGTGCCCTTTTCATTGATTCACTAAATATTCAAAAATGATGCCATGTGATAAGTAACAGGGGGCACAATCATAATATTGCTTAAGAATGGGACATTTAACAGAAAAACTCCGGTATCATGACCGGAATATTGACACTGATCAAGCCGATTGTCCTTTACCTGAAGAGTAGTTCGCAGGGCTTTAAACCCGTGTGCTTCTTAAAGGCGGTTGAAAAATGGGAAATGGAGGAATAACCCAGGAGCATGGAGACTTCCGTCACGCTCAGCCCTTTTTCATAAAGCAGATATTTAGCGTGCTCCATCCGCTGACTCTGGTAGAAATCAAAAACCGTGGTACCAAACAATTCTTTGAAACCTTTTTTCAGGTAACATTCATTGATGGCTACTTTCCGGCTGAGTTCTTTAATGGTGATGGGTTCACCAATATGTTGCACGAGGATCTCCCGGGCTTTGATAATTTTTTCCCGGTCTGCTTCGTTGGCCAGGAATTTACAGTTGATCACATCAATCTGCTTTTCTCCCAGCATGCAATCCAGACTGTAGAGCAGGAGCATCTGTGTCTGGGCATTAATGTAAATATTCTCCAGACTGTCGCTATAAGTATGGTTAAGCACTCCTTCAAGTACCATCCGGGTTTTTCCGCAGAGGGGAAGTATCTTGGTAAAAGAGGAGCGGTGTTTAAAGGCCAGGATATCATCCGTAAATCCGGTATTACCCTTCCTGGGTTTGATAAACTGACTTAACTGCATGGGTGAAAACCGGAAACTCACGGCATCCACACTATCCACCCTTTCCATACAGGTTTTGGAAGCACTGAACTGGCACATATCACATTCTGTATCTTTTTTACGGCAGTACACATTACCACTGACACAGAAACGGAGTTCCAGATAGTTCTCTTTGGGGGCTGAAGAATTGTAATGATACACCAGCATACCGGTATCCTCCATACTCCACTGTGGCTGGCGCCGGTAGCGGTAAATGGAATATTGTACTGATCCGGGAATCTGCTGTTGCCGCTGTTGCAGCATCTGCAAATCTCCCTGCATCAGGGGCTGATGCTGAACCAATGATAATATATCGGGCGGGTTAAACATGAATCTGCAAATCTACGAATTTTCCGGCTATTTCAATGGCACAACATCAAATATCATGCTCCGGGCTGATTTTTAACAGGTCATGTGATAAAAAAAGTTCCGCTTTTGAAGTGAAAGGCTAACTTTGCCTGCTCCGGAAATTTGGCTATTTTGAGTATTGAAGGAGTGAAAACCCGCTCAATTAATTATGATCCATCCGCATACATATATTCATCCAAATGCACGTTTGGCCACCAACG
>DAORJS010000607.1:0-1568 GCA_035439185.1 Chitinophagaceae bacterium | reverse complement strand
CGTAATACTTTGTTAACCGGTTCTGGCGACCTGGTGCCCCGTAATGATGCGAATACATTGTACAGCACCATTACTACCAATCCATCGTACCGGAATTCTTCACTGGTCCAAAACCAGCTGACCACTTTCGGATTACTACCGGTTCAGGATTTTGAAAAAACTTTCGCCCGCAAACTTCAGCCCACTGATTTCTTTTTCAATCCGCAGATCGGATTTCTTTCTTTGAATCAGCCATTGCAACCGGATGAAGTACTAGGCGTGGCTTATCAGTACACTTATAATGGCCGCACTTATCAGGTGGGAGAGTTTTCACAGGATGTTCCTCCTGATACCACCGGTACCTCTCAAAGAGTATTGTTTCTTAAATTATTAAAAGCAACATCACAACGTACCAACTTGCCGATCTGGGAGCTGATGATGAAGAACGTGTATTCAGTAGGTTATGGTCAGCTGGAAAGACAGGATTTTCAGTTAAATGTTACTTACGAAGAACCCAGTCTGGGTGAAAAAAGATACCTGCCTCAAACAGATATCATCCCGGCCTATCAGGGTCAGCAACTGATTGCGCTGACTAATCTGGACCGGCTCAATAATCAGAATGACCCGCAACAGGATGGAGTATTTGACTTTGTGGAAGGGTACACGGTTATTTCATCACAAAGCCGGATCGTATTTCCGGTGCTGGAACCATTCGGACATGATCTGGATTATATTTATGCCACCCAGCCAGTGAGGGATCAATACCTGTATTATCCCCTCTATGATACCATCAAGGCCATTGCCCAAACCTATGCCAACCTGAATCGTTTCAAAATTTCAGGCAGATCCAAATCTTCAGGAAGTGCTTATGGTGCTTCCGGTACCGGTGCAGCCGGTCAGGGTGGAATAGGAGCGCTTCCCGGTACAGGATCAGGTGAATACCAGCTGGGCTTTAATATTCCCCGGGGTTCTGTAACTGTTACAGCCAATGGCCAGGTATTACAGGAAAATGTGGATTATGATATCAACTATGACCTGGGTACATTAAGAGTGACTAATCAGGCTGTATTGAATTCGGGAATACCTGTTTCTATTAATTATGAAAATAACCAGGCATTCGGTTTCCAGCAGAAAAACTTCATGGGGCTGCGTCTGGATTATATTGCGAATAAAAAGCTTACGCTTGGGGGTACGATTGTTAAATTAGGCGAAAGACCATTCTTTGTAAAACAGCTTTACGGTGAAGATCCGATCCGTAACGCGATGTATGGCGTGGATGTTGATTATCGCAGTAATTTACCCCGGCTGACCAAGTGGCTCGATAAACTGCCTTTCTATTCCACCAAGGCCATGTCATCTGTTACTGCTACCGCAGAAGCCGCTTACTTAAACCCCGGGCATGCCAAGCAAATCAACGGACTCGACCGCTATGGTAATCCGCAGAAAGGGGGACTGAGTTATATTGATGACTTCGAAGGAACCCGTGCCAATATTGATCTGCGCTTCCCGGTGATTAGCTGGCAAATGGCTTCCATTCCACAAGGCAATGGACTGTTTGCTGAATCTTCCCTTTATAATAATGAAGGTTC
>DAORJS010000606.1:0-1569 GCA_035439185.1 Chitinophagaceae bacterium | reverse complement strand
ACATTACCTGCCCGGATCAGCATTACATTGCCATTTTCCTGAAGGGAGCGTTCAAATGAAAGCGTATTCCCCACATACAATATCCTTTGGGTACTGTTTGCTGTTCCTGTTAACTGTAAGTTGGAACGGGTGGCGGATTTTTCAGCAGTGATTACCATACAATAGAATAATGAATGGGGAATAAATTCTTCTTGATAATTTCCAGCAGTTCTTCCGGATTGAAGGGTTTGGTTACATAATCCTGTGCACCGAGCTGGTAACAACGGATCCTTTCTTTGCTTTCCGCTTTTCCGGACAGCATCACCACCGGCGTATGGGTGGTATACCCTCTCTGACGGAGAGAACCCAGGAACTGATACCCATCCATCTCCGGCATTTCAATATCACAGATCACCAGGTCAGGCATGGCGGTTTCCAGCCAGTCAAGTGCATCCTGTCCGTTGTTCATAAAAATCACTTCATATTGCTCAGACAAAAAATTTTCAAGCAGTAGTCCGATATTCACTTCGTCGTCAACAATGAGTATTTTCTTCTTCATCATTATTTTTTTAATTATTTAAGTATTGGGTATTCATCTGGGCCACCACTTCACGAAGCACCCAGCTTGTTTTTTCGATCGCCCGCTGAAGTTCAATCGTGGCCATCTTGTCTTTGGCCAGTCTTTCGATACTCCTGATTTCCTGTTCTACTTTCACTACAGCATACATACCCAGGGTGGGTTTGATGCGGTGTGCCGTAGTTTGTAAAGTGGAGAAATCCCTTTCCTGGTGGGCCCGGTGTAAATCATCAACTGCTTTGGGGATGGTAATAGTGAAGGAGCGGATTAATCGCTCGCGGACTTCATCATTACCGCGGCATAATTTTTCGATCAGGCTCAGGTCGAATAGTTTTTCGCCTTCGCGTAGTGTACAGATAGCTTGTGTCATAGTTTTCATTTTAAGTCAACCCTGTTTGGCCATTCCTGTGCCAAAGAATTTAAGGACCGACTTAATTGGATATCAAGATTTTACAAACCGGAAGGGAGTGGTGAATTCCCTTTCAGAGAATCCAATTCCGAAAAACGGAACAAGGACTCTGATCTTAAAACTGAAAAAACTATTATTTAAGTTGTTGTTAACCACATATAATTATGATTCGGGAGTATTTGCTTAAAAGCTCTAATGGTAAATACTGTAGTGATGAAAAAGGAATCAGCGGACCTGCTAACTCCTGACGTCAATGACAGTATAAAAAAAGCCCGTCAAACAAATTGCTGACGGGCATAAACAACCTCTATGTACTCATGAATCAGACAGTAACTGCTTCGGAATTGCCAACGGGTTGGCGCATAGCTTGTACACCGATGCAATGATAGTCGAACCCGTTTTGGAAGATCTGTGCTTTATCGTAGATATTTCTTCCGTCAAATATGACAGGCTGGTTCAACAATTTCTTCACGATTTTGAAGTTAGGGAATTTGAATTCAGGCCATTCGGTGATGATGGCCAGGGCATCTGCATCGATCAGGGCTTCGTACTGATCTTCGCAATACTGGATGCTGTCGCCGAAATGATGACGGGCTTCTTTCAT
>DAORJS010000605.1:0-1572 GCA_035439185.1 Chitinophagaceae bacterium | reverse complement strand
ATCAGTAAAGAAGAAGCCACCATGGGTTTATAGGTTTCCAGGACTGAAAATGGCAGGACCGTTTTTTTCTTTTCAAAAAAAGCTTTTGTGAGTGCATATTCCTCATCAGTCAGCAGATCTTTCAATGTGGTATCATTCTTCATCTTCATTTTCGACATCATCCCGATCATCTCAAACAGATTATCCATATCCAGCTCGAGATAAACCCGGTCTGCTTCGCGGATTGCTTTCACCATGTTGTCACTCAGGTAGGCATCATCCTTACAAAGCATGTGGATGGTGCCAAATAAATAGGAAGGTTTTTCCAGGCCGTTGCCACTGATTTTCCAGAGCAGGCTGTTATTTTTTTTCTGACCTGCTGCAGCCAGACTGAACATCGCCAGCAGGAAAATAGCACTGATTTTTTTCATCCGGGTTGATTTAGTTAATATAAGGATGGCTTATTGCATCCCTCTTGCTATTCAATAAAGTTGAAATGATCTTTCAAATACCGGGCCGTGCCGGCAACAATGACCTTCTGGCAGACTCAGTAAAAAACTTCTTGCCAGTAACGGGAAAACTTTGTCCCCCACTTCACCGTCAATTCTGCAGCTTCAACAGGTAAACCGAGTTCCTGTTTAATTGCCAATAAGGGCAGATTAATCCCTGCTCCCAGTCCGGCAGATATGGTTCCCTGTACCCTGGGATTGATTTCGAGGACGAGGAAATCACCCTCCTGGTTGGCTTTTACCTGGATGCCGATATTTCCATGTAATTGCAATTCCCGGATGATCTGTGAGCAATATGAAATGATTTTGTCTTCTTTTACGAATTCTCCCTCCACACTGATTCCATTGATCATTTTTTTTCTTAATCTCGGCACGACCAGTACCGGTTCTCCATTACTGGCCAGACAATCGACCGAATATTCATCACCCGGAAGGTATTCAGATACTAATAATTCAGGAAAACTGCCGGTTGACAGGATTCTGATGGCTTCTTCCAGGGTAATCAGTACCGAAGAAGGTTTCTGCGTTAATAATAAGTCCAGTTCATTGACCGATTTATTAATGATCCGGAACCCCCTGCTTCCGTTTGATTCCACCGGTTTAAAACAGACCGGCTTCGCAGGATAGCCTGACTCTTCAATTGCAGTCCTGAATTGTACCGGATTTTCCACGATCCGGAAATCGGGCAGGTCCATCCCCCGCCATTGAAGAAACTGATACAGTTTCCCTTTGTTATTGGCTATTTCCAGGGCATTCACCGGTGAAACCGGGATCCTGATACCTGCCTTTTCAAACGCTTCCCTATGCAATGCCAGCGGGATTAATTCCCGGGTAACCAGGGGTAGTAAAATTTGTATTGAATGTTTTTGACAGATCTGTAAGACCTGTTCTGCGAATTCAGTTTGGCTGGCTGAAGGCAATAATTCAAAAGTATCAGTCAGGTATCGTCCATAGGCATCTTCTCTGGCATCAGCAGCCACAATGGAAATGCGAGTATCCTTTTTCAGGCAATGAAGAATTCCCGCTGCCCCCGGAGCCCCGGCTCCGGTCATGAGTACATTGATATTATTTCCGCTCACAGTTT
>DAORJS010000604.1:0-1574 GCA_035439185.1 Chitinophagaceae bacterium | reverse complement strand
CACATCTCCTGCCACCAGTACCAGGTCTGGTTTTTCCTGGGCCAGCACTTCTTCAAAACTGACCATGATATTGGCTGTCAGTTCCGTTGGCGTATTGCCTTTGGCACCCAGGTAGTAATCCGGTTTCGGCAGCTCCAGTTGTTCAAAGAATACCTGGCTCATTTTTTCATCGTAGTGCTGACCGGTATGCACAATCTTGGAAATAAAGCGGTTGTTTTTCAGTAATTCCCTGTGAACGGGTGATACTTTCATAAAATTGGGTCTTGCCCCAACCACACTGATGACTTTTTTCATTATTGGATATTAGCTTGTTGCTTACTGACTGTCTTGCTTTTCCCTGTCAACTCAGCGATTCTTTGGAAAAAGTCTGTCCTGATTTTCTGATGATTGAATTCCTGATCACTCATGGCCTGTACACCTGCCCTGGCTGTTGCATACTTTCCGGGATCAAGTAATTCTGATAGTCCTTCCGTTATATCGTTAATATCGTTGGTAGTTACAACGGGCCCTGTATAGTGTCCGCCATCGCGGGCCCACTGAACAACAGAAGCATAATCCGGTGCATGAATAAAGAGTGGCTTTCTCAGCATCAGGTAATCCGGTACTTTACTGGGAAAGGCGATGGTCATATTCAGTTTTCTTTCCGGAGAAAAATCCATGGGCAGGTACAACGCATCCATGGATGCCAGCCGGATCAATAACTGATCAGCAGGAATAAATCCATGTAATTCTACATTGTCTGACTTTAAGCCGTAAGCCCGAAGATGGGCCAGATCAACATTGGTATAGGCGATCATTTTTCCGTCAACAGTATCCAGCGCATGACAGGTATTGATAAAGTTAAGGGCATAATTCCCGTGGAGGGAGCCCCCATAACCCATCAAAAAACGGTTCTCTTTTTTTTCTTCTGCAGGAAGTGGTATCATATCCTGCCCCAGCGTTGGTAACATGATTCCGTTTCTCCCGGTTTGTTCCCGGTAATAACTGATCATGGCTTCCGAGATGCAAAAACATTCGGCTGCTTCCTGATAAGCCAAACGGAAATCTTTTAGGATCTTCTCTTTTACAGATTCAATGGTCAGTGAAATAGTCCAGTCGTCATGAATGATAATACCCAGGGGGATTTTGGTTTTTCTGGCTGCTTTTGATGCCGCGATCCAGAAATACCCGTGCATTACAGTTATGATAATATCTGCCTGAAATGCTTTTGCCTGCCGCCTGATTTTGCCTGGTACAATATACCTGTCATAGAGGTAACTGATCCATTTGTTCAGATGACCGATCGGTGCAAAGCGGGTCCCGGGTATATAAGGTGATTTCAGTCTGAACGTTGCCACACCGGGTATTTCCTTATCCGGATGTTTACCCAATCCATGGCTGCAGGAATGAATCACCATCAGCCGGTCTGCCGGATATTCCCTGAACAGCCGGTGCAACAGCAATTGACCGCCGCTGGTGGCTTCAATGGGCAGGTCTCCGGCATAGAGAATTTTCGGTTGATCTTCTTTACTGACCATTATGATGTACTCAGGAAACTTTATAATGTTCCTTCATCCAGTTAATAGTATTCCGGA
>DAORJS010000603.1:0-1591 GCA_035439185.1 Chitinophagaceae bacterium | reverse complement strand
ACAAAGACCGTTTGTATATCAGCGGATATTTTGGAAGAGATGTTTTTGATTTTGTCAACGGAAAAAGGTCATTCAGCACCAATATCCCCTGGGGAAATTCCACGGCAACAGTGCGGTGGAACCATGTTTTTAACCGAAGACTGTTCGCCAATACCACCCTGGTGTACAATGATTATAAATTCAAATTCTCCGCCAGTCAGGAAAATTTTGAAATCGGACTCTCTTCCGGAATCAAGGACGGTACTTTCAAAACAGACTTTGATTATTATCCGCTTCCCAATCACAAACTGAAATTCGGCGGATTGTTAACTTATCATAAATTTATTCCCAATGTGGCCAGTGGCCGGCAGGACTCCGTGATTTTTACCCCCAATAATGAAAGTAACAAGTTTGCAGCTGAAGCAGCTTTATATATCCAGGATGACTGGGAATTGGGAGAAAAATTCAAGATCAATTACGGGTTACGTTATACCAGTTTTACACAACTGGGACCCTATACACGTTATTCCAGGGATGCCGATGGAAATAAACTGGATAGCACGGTCTATGGATCATTTAAGCCGGTGAAGACTTATGGCGGTCTGGAACCCAGGGTGACGATCCGTTATGCCATTGATGATGAAACTTCGGTTAAAGCAGCTGTTTCCCGCAACTACCAGTATATTCATCTGGTGAGTAATTCAGGTAATACCCTTCCCACTGATCTTTGGGTACCCAGTACTTATCTGGTCAGGCCACAGATCAGCTGGCAGTATGCGGCTGGTTTCTTTAAGAATTTTGCGGATAATAAATACGAAACATCAGTCGAGGTTTATTATAAAGACATGAAGAACCAGGTGGATTACAAAGAAGGATACACCCCGTCTTTGAAAGATCCGGAAGAGGAATTTGTTTTTGGAAGCGGTTGGAGTTATGGAGCAGAATTTCTGGTAAACAAACAAAAAGGCAGACTGACCGGTTGGATTGGTTATACACTGTCCTGGACCTGGAGAAAATTCAAAGAGCTGAACGACGGACTCAAATTCCCCACCCGCTACGATCGCAGGCATGATTTGTCTGTGGTGGCCAATTATGAACAGAACAGCAAATGGAAATTCGGCGCCGTCCTGGTATATGGTACCGGTAATGCCATCACGCTGCCTGAGAGATTTTATTTTATCAATGGGGTACTCACTCAGGAATACAGCCGGCTGAATCAGTACCGGATGAAAGCCTATCACCGGCTGGATCTGTCAGCCACTTACACACCGGTTCCTAAAAAGAAAAGAAGGGTGAATGGGTACTGGGTGTTCAGTGTTTATAATGTGTACAGCCGTTTAAATCCCTATTTTATCTACTTTGACCAGGAAGGATCGGCCCAGAATGGCGATCTGAAAGTCCAGGCTAAACAGGTTTCTCTGTTTCCCGTGATACCGGCCATCACCTGGAACTTCAAATTCTAGTACCCTTTTCAGGGGATGTTTTGCATTTGGTGTGCTCTGCGAAAGCCATTAGCTTTATATTTCCTTCCAATACCTCCTGAGAAAGCCCCGTTCTCTAGTTTCAATCACCATAAACCACCAACTATGCAAAAGTATTTTCTGAAAAATGA
>DAORJS010000602.1:0-1595 GCA_035439185.1 Chitinophagaceae bacterium | reverse complement strand
AGCCAGAAGACCTGCCAGATCAAGCAAACATTATTCAGCTTTCGGGTGAAAGGCGGAGAATGTAAAGTCGGAAGACCTTACGATCTCATCTTTTAATTCATTTCGGAAGCAGTCACACAAAAAATTTCATGCGAATGAAAAAGACATTTTTTGTGCTGGCTGCCGCAATTATCTGCTCGCAGCTCAACGCACAACAACCAACAGACAGCAGTTTACTCAATGAAGTAGTGGTAACCGCCAACAAGTATCCAAACAAAACATCGCTGACCGGCAAGGTAGTGACCGTGATCAGCCGGGAACAAATTGAACAAAGCGGCGGGCGTGATCTCTCCCAGTTATTAGCAGAGCAGTCAGGCATTTTTATTGCCGGAGCCAACAGCAATCCCGGAAAGGATAAAAGTCTCTATGTACGCGGTGCCCGAATTGAACATACCCTGATCACGATCGATGGTGTACCGGTTTATGATCCTTCAGGGATCGGAGGCAATTTTGATCTACGCAATCTCCCTTTGAATAATATTGAAAGAATTGAGATTCTCAAAGGAAGTCAGTCTACGCTATATGGCAGTGATGCCCTCGCGGCCGTGATTAATATCATCACCAGAAAAAATCCGGCAAAGCCTATTACAGGACAACTCATGGCAGCTTATGGAAGTTTTAATTCCATCAAAACCAATGCGGGTATCAGTGGCCGGAAAGGGAAACTGGAGTATCAGGCGGGCTGGACCCTGCATGATACCAGGGGCATTAATGAAACAGTGCATAGCAATAATAATAATCCGGTAACCGACCGGGATGGATTTCGTCAGCAGGGTGTTCAGGCGGGATTGGGTTATCGACCCAATGAAAAATTATTAATCCAGCCCTTTATCCGGATCAGTTCAATCAATGGGGATATTGACCAGGGAGCCTTTACTGATGAACTGGACTATACTTATACACAAAAAAGTTGGCAGGCGGGTATCCGTAATGAATGGCTACTGGGCAAAAACAAACTGACGGTGTTGTATAGTTATAACCGCATCAGCAGGGAGTACACTGATGACTCAGTAAAAAGCAGAAATGGCTTTGATACCTGGAGCCAGGGTGATTACAAAGGATCGGAACATTTTGCAGATGCCTATATCACGGTCAAATCCGGTTCAAGCATTACCCTCACCGGTGGTTTGGATTACCGCAGTTCTCTTTCTGATCAAAATTATTCTTCCATTGGATTTTTTGGTCCGTATAAAACAACTTACAGCCGCGACAGCTTAACCCAAAATCAGTTGGGTATCTATGTGGCGCTTAACTGGAACCATCCCTCCGGATTCAACACAGAAATCGGAGGAAGGGTGAACCTGCATTCGGAATATGGGAGTCATGCGGTATTCAATGTAAATCCTTCTTATCTCTTAAGCAGGAAGTTTAAAATCTTTGCCAACTTCTCTTCTGCTTATCGCACGCCCTCATTGTACCAGTTATTTTCTGAGTATGGCAACCGTGATTTAAAACCGGAAGCAGCGACCAGTCTCGAGGGAGGGTTACAGTACTATGCGACCAATAATCAATTCAGCAGCCGGATAGTTTTCTATAGCCGAAATGTAAAAGATATC
>DAORJS010000601.1:0-1597 GCA_035439185.1 Chitinophagaceae bacterium | reverse complement strand
GGTCATGCCCGTAATGATCAAGGGTTTCTTCATCTGCCAGTACAAAAGCTTCGCCGGCTATTTTTTTGAATTCAATAATATGTGCTGCGGTAATTGTGGCTGCGGTGGCTGTATCCATCATGCATGATTGTGTTGAGGGCTGTAAAAATCGGACAAAAAGAGGAGATGCCGAAAAACGAACGGTCAATAGGTTTTGAAAGAGGGGCACATGGATTCCCGGCGATTTCCATTGTAACGGTCTACGACCCCCTGTTTGATCAGGGAAAACTCAAATCCCCCCCGCCCATTATTAAAATTGCTGAGAGAAGAAGTGGTTACATCATAGCTGAAAGTGAAGGTCAGGTCTTTGAAACCCAGTCCTACCATGGGGATGATTGCATCTTTATACCGGTAATAAACTCCTGCGATTAATACTTTTTCCCCATCACCGGATGCGTTATAATGGGCATTCAGTCCGCCCACAACTTCCCAGGCATTGGCCTGAAAGGATCCATAGACATTCGGATTGACAATAACCCGGTCATTGAGTTTGAAACTACCATTCAGGAAACCGGTGTACCGGACCGGCACGCGGTTATTAACCCCTGACTCCTCATTAAAGAAAGATTCTTTCGGGCGATTGACATGCATGGCAGAAAAACCGGCATTCACATAAATATCATTGGTAGGAAAATAAGCATAGTTCATCCCCACCTGCATATCCAGATAGTTGATATTATTCCGATCCAGTTTGGGAGCGGTTGTGGTCTGATGAACATCGAAGAATTTTCCATTCCATTGACTGGGAAAAGTCAGGTTGGAAGTATTGATCTGCTTATTGGCCCATCCTACATTGAAACCCAGGCTCACCAGGCTTCCGGCATTGATCATCTGGTGATAGGCTACAGAACCATATACTTTGGTGGAAGTAAGCACACTGGTTCCCGCCACATCCCGAAGGATGACGCCACCGATACCGAGCCAGCCGGTATTATCCTGATTCTGCATGGTTTGCCAATCGCCAAATGCACTCATGGTTTTATAGGGGAAGGCAGTGATGGAAGCCCATTGATTCCGGTAATTTACGCCGAGGCGGTAATCACCATCAGGAATAAAACCGGTGTTAGCGGGGTTGGTGAGCAGCGGAGAATTGAAGAACTGTGAAAAATGCAGATCCTGCGCCCTGAGGCTGAACCCCATTGACAAGATGCCGACAATTAAAAGTATGTTCCGCTTCTTCATCATGACCTCCTTATCTTATTAACGTTAAATCACCCCGTTTGGTTGTTTTGGTACCATCTGTAAATTCCACATTCAGGGTATAAACATATACATCCATGGGTTGTACCACGCCTTTCAGCTTACCATCCCAGCCCTGAAAACGGTTATTGGTCTCAAATACTTTTTGTCCCCATCGGTTCCAGATGGTGAAACTCATTTTGCCGATACCAAATCCGCGTACAAACACTGTATTGTTCTCATCATTGCTCAGTGGTGTAAAGGCATTGGGCACATCCACTAATGGATCAATCAGGGCCCTTACCGGCAGGCAAATGGTGCTGTCGCAGCCAACTGCATTGTATGCGGTGAGACAGGCATTATAAGTTCCTGTGGCATT
>DAORJS010000600.1:0-1602 GCA_035439185.1 Chitinophagaceae bacterium | reverse complement strand
CGGAAATGGTGAGTATGTTCAATGGAATGGGAGGGGCTTGTGCCGCGCTGATCTCCATTGTTGAATTTAATCACCTGGCTTTTCCCGTCATTCCCGGCACAACAGAAATTGTATATCCGGGAGCAGCGGTAGGCCATGTGCTGATTATTGTGCTCGGACTGATCATTGGTTCGGTTTCCTTTGCCGGTTCCATGATTGCCTGGGGTAAGCTGAATGGTAAGGTGAAAGATTTCTCCTTTAAAGGACAGCATCTTTTTAATATCGTTCTGCTCCTGATCATCCTTGCCTTGTCTGTTTACCTGGTGGGCTGGATGCCCCCGCAGTCAACGCTGATTTTCTTTATCATTTTAGCACTGGCTTTATTATACGGAGTGTTCTTTGTGATGCCGATTGGCGGGGCCGATATGCCGGTGGTCATCTCCCTGTTAAACTCTTTTACCGGAGTCGCCGCTGCCTGTGGCGGTTTCATGTATGACAATAAAGTAATGCTCACTGGTGGTATACTTGTGGGAGCTGCGGGAACATTGCTCACGATATTGATGTGTAAGGCCATGAATCGTTCGCTGACCAATGTATTGATTGGGTCATTCGGAGGGGGTGGTACTGCGGCAGCAGCAGGCGGCAAAAAAGAACAGGGCAATTTTAAAGAAATTTCAGTCAGTGATTCGGCGGTGCTGATGAGTTATGCAAACCGGGTCTATATTGTTCCGGGTTATGGACTGGCGGTGGCACAGGCGCAGCACGTTTGTCATGATCTGGAGAAAATACTGGAAAGCAAAGGAGTGGAAGTAAAGTATGCCATTCATCCTGTGGCTGGTCGTATGCCGGGTCATATGAATGTATTATTGGCAGAAGCAGATGTGCCTTATGAGAAACTGCTGGAAATGGAACAGGCCAATGAAGAATTTCCATCCACCGATGTGGTACTGGTACTGGGTGCCAATGATGTGGTGAATCCTGCAGCCAAAACAGATCCTGCTTCTCCCATCTACGGAATGCCCATACTGGATGTGGAACTGGCTAACATGTTATTGTAAACAAGCGAAGCATGAAGCCAGGCTATGCCGGTATTGAGAATGAATTATTCTTTCAGAAAAAAACCTCCATGCTATTTGGCGACGCCAAAAAAGTATTGCAGGATCTGGTTGGAGAAATCAAAAATCTCTGAGGCAATGAAATTCAGGGTACAATCCCATTTCATATTTTTATTGATTCCTGTTTATTTTTTGTGTACTTCCTGTGGTCAGCAGAAAGCTCCGACGGGTTGCGTTGATTACAAAAAAGGCCGTTTCAGTATCCATAGTAAAGGGATGGATAGTTTTATGGTGGAAAGAAATGACAGTCTGCAGTATGAGTGGAATACCGCAAAGAATATGGAGAAACTATACCGGATCCGGTGGATCAGTGATTGCGAGTATGAACTGATGAACCGGAACCCTCCCGTCAATGCAGCTCCCGGTAGTGAGGAAGCCATTTTGGACTCCATCATGCAGATACCAAGCAAGGTTACCATTTTATCAGCTACGGCATCCTATTGTATATTTGAGGTACGAAAAAAAGGAGTAAGCATGGTATATACCGATACCATGTGGCTGCTGAAAT
>DAORJS010000599.1:0-1602 GCA_035439185.1 Chitinophagaceae bacterium | reverse complement strand
TGGTTTATACGATCAGGCAAAGAGCCAATGCCCTTGCTGCCACTGATCTGGCACCTGCTCCCACAGATAAAAACCTGATCCAGGAATTTATCCTGCAGGAAAGATCCAGGGAATTTGCCTTTGAAGGAAAAAGATGGTTCGATGTGCTCCGGAATGCAAAAAGAAATAATTATCAGCGCCTGAGCCTGCTGTTAAATATGGTTGCCATCAGTGTGCCTTCTAATATGCAGCAATCAGCCCAGGTAAAAATGCAGGATAAAAATGCACATTACCTGCCGATCTATATTTACGAATTACAGACCAACAAATTATTAGTACAAAACCCATTCTACAGATAAATCAACAGAATATGAAAAAAGGATATTTATCTCTTTTCCTGTTAACTTTTACCGCATTAGTGGTATTGGGTGTCCTCTCCTGTAAAAAAACAGAGATCGTGGAAACCACCACTGCTGATGTGAATATTGTGGGTTACCTGGACAAGCAACCTGATTCTTTTTCTTTGTTCAGACAGATCCTGGACAGAACGGAAACCTCATCTTTTCTGAATGCCTATGGTGCATACACCTGTTTCGCACCGACTAACAGTGGTGTCAGAAAATACCTGACAATTATCGGGGCTTCTTCAGTGGAAACTGCTGATCTGAATACACTGAAAGACATGGTGCGGCTCCACCTGCTGGAGGATACCATTTATACCGGTTCTTTCACCGATGGTAAATTGCCGGTGATCACCATGTATGGACAATACCTGGTGACTTCCGTTGAAAATGCCGGGGGCACTTCCACTTATGTGGTGAACCGGCAGGCAGCCATAACAAAATCCAATGTTAAAACCGGAAATGGAATTATCCATGTGATTGATAATGTACTGCTGCCGGCTACAAAAACAATAGCACAACAGCTGGCAGATAAACCTGAATATTCCATTTTTGTACAGGCCTTGCAGGCCACCGGTTTCTACACCCGGCTGAATACTGTCAGTTCAAATCCAGCGGATCGCTGGCTCACCGTTTTTGCTGAAAGTAATCAGGCCCTTGCGGATAGTGGCATCACCAGCTTTGCACAGCTGAGTGCAAAATATTCTCAAACCGGAAATCCGCTCAATAGTAACGACAGTCTGAATATGTATGTGGCCTATCATATCTCCGGAGGATTGAAATTCCTGGGAGATATTATCGGTACGGCTACTCATGAAACCTTGCTTCCCCAGGAAGTGGTCAGTATCAAGTTGATTGATCAGGATGTGGTAGTAAACCAGGATGTATTCAATGGAGTGCTTGAAATAGGCGTTAAGTTAGACAGGGTTAAAAGTGACCGGGCGGCTACCAATGGCGTATTTCATGATGCCAAAGCTCATTTCATGGTCAAATACAGAAAACCCACTGCGCTATTCTGGGATGTATCCTCATTTGAAGAAATCATGAAACTGCCTGCTTATTACAAAAGAGCGAATTACAACTTTGTAAGAGCAACCGAAGCCGAGCAGCCTATTAAAGATCATTACTGGGGCTGGGGACCACTGGCTGGTACGAATACGCTCTCTTATATCTATTCAAGCACCGGCTCTATTACCAACTACGCTTATAATAATGATGTGAA
>DAORJS010000598.1:0-1607 GCA_035439185.1 Chitinophagaceae bacterium | reverse complement strand
AATGAAAAAATCGGCAAGAAAATCAGGGATACTGAATTAATGCGAGTACCTTACATGCTGGTAGTGGGAGAGAAGGAAATGAATGAGGGAAAAGTGGCCGTGCGCCGGCAGGGAAAAGGAGATGTGGGAGTGAAGACAGTAGAGGAATTCCTGCAGGATGCAGTGACAGAGATCCGGGAAAGAAGAGCAGAATAGTTTTTTATCAGTTGCCCCGATTCCTGAGTAGGGAGCAATCATCATAAGACAAATCAATGCCCGGCAGGAAGGGCTCACTAAAATTAGTCAATGGCAGTACCACAAAAACCCGGAGGCGGGTTCAGCAGGCCACCAGGACAGGGCGGTTTCCGACCCGGTGGTGGCGGATTTAACAAAGGCGGTTTTAACCGGAATAAATTCGGGCCGCGCAAGGAAGCAGAACACCGCATTAATCACTTTATCCGGGTGCCACAGGTCCGGTTGGTGGGCGACAATGTGGAAGTAGGGATTTATGATACCCAGGACGCAATGAAAATGGCACAGGAACAGGGTCTTGATCTGGTAGAAATTTCCCCCACTGTTGATCCCCCCGTTTGTAAAATCATTGATTACAACAAATTCCTCTACGATAAAAAGAAGAAGGAAAAGGAAATGAAGGCCAAGAGCAAGGTCTCTGAAGTAAAAGAGATCCGCTTTACGCCCAATACAGATGATCATGATTTTGATTTCAAAGCCAAACATGCCGAAAGCTTTCTGAAAGACGGCAATAAGGTAAAAGCCTATGTTCAGTTCAAGGGTCGTGCGATCCAGTTTCAGGACAGAGGTCAGCTCCTTTTGCTGAAATTCGCCGAGCGGCTGGCCGAAGTTGGGATTCTGGAAAGTATGCCTAAAATGGAAGGCCGGAGAATGCTGGCCATGTTTGCACCCAAGGGCAAAAAGAAAGCCTGATCCGATTGGAACAATAATTAATTGAAACCCGCTCATGCGGGTTTTTTTATTACCTGTTGATGGCAAATAGCTGCCGCTTGTACAAAAAAACAAACAAGAGAATAATAAATCAGGCCATTGCGTATCTTGAGCCAATTATTTACAGGCTAAACACCATTTCTATGCAAAGAATATTGCTTTCCATTTTGAGCATGTTTTTACTGATGATGTCACTATCGGCACAGCGCACCGATAGCACCAGACGAATTCCCGGAGGACCGGGGGGAGGGAACGGAAACGGACCCAAACCCTATCGTGAAGTGATCACTTCAAAAGCTGTTTCTGACCCAGGTTTGTTCACCGTACATAAATTGGACGACAAATACTTTGTTGAAATTCCCGACTCAATTCTTGGAAGGGAATTACTGGTAGTCAACCGCATTTCAAAAGCTTCAGCCGGTATGCGCAGCCAGGGTAGTTTTTTTGGGTATGGTGGAGATCAGATTGGTTCGAATGTAATCCGCTTTGAACGCGGCCCCAATAACAAAGTCTTTATCCGCAGCATCTCGTATGCAGAGTATGCCAAAGATTCCAGCTCCCCCATGTTTACAGCGGTCACAAATTCAAATGTGCAGCAGATAGCTGCGGCATTCGATCTGAAATCACTGGGAAAAGATTCCAGTGGTGTCGTAATTGACATGACA
>DAORJS010000597.1:0-1625 GCA_035439185.1 Chitinophagaceae bacterium | reverse complement strand
TATGGAAAGGAAAGATGGGCATCTTGATGGCAAATGCCACAAAGAAGAGCCAGAAAATCCATTGTTGTTTAGCAGCCGGAAGTCTTGAATTGATAAAGGCATCTAACGAAAACGAATGATCAGGAGTATGTGCCTGGATATAAAGGATGCCGATCAGCATCAATAAAGAACCTAAAAATGTATATACAAAGAATTTGAATGTGACTGCAATTCTTTTCTCGCCGCCCCATTGGGAACAGAGAAAATACATGGGGATCAATGCCAGTTCCCAGCAGAAGTAAAACAGTAAGGCATCAGTGGCCAGAAACACACCCATCATCCCAGCCTGTGCCAGTAACATGAGTCCGAAAAAATTATTGGCTTTTTTGTAACTGGTTTGCCAGGTAGATAAAATCACCAGCGGATAGGCAATTGCATTTAATAAACAGAGCAACTGTCCCATGCCATCCAGCTTCACGGAAAAACTGCTGTTCAATGCAGTTAACCATTCTGCGCTGAATTGGAGATTCTTTTCCTGTTTTAACACTGTTAAACCAAGCACAGAAACAACCAGTACCGCCAGGGCACCCAATAGCGACCAGGAGCGGGCTGCCTTTTCATCCCTGATAAAAAAGGTAACCAGTCCGGCCAGCAAGGGAATTAATATCAGTAAAACAGGCACCATAATATCTCAATCCGCTATTCGCGGCGATTTAATGTCGATTAATTAATCTTTTCTTACTTCATCCACTATTTCCGGATAAAGAACTGAATCACCAGCAGCACCACCATACCCAGCACCATCAGCAGCACATAATTGCCTACTTGTCCGCTTTGCAAGAGCCGCAGCTGACGACTGCCATAATTCACTCCTTTACCAACAGCATTCACCATTCCATCCACTACTTTATTTTCAATGATATTTTTCAGGAATCCGCCAAACCGATGAAGCGGCTGTACAAATATTTTATCATACAACTCATCCACATACCATTTATTCTCCAGCACTTTGCTTAATCCGGTTGCTTCGGAACGCTGGTAGTTCCTGAATCTGAACCAGGCAAAAACAATCATCAGCAATACCAATGCGGTGGATAATCCCATCAGCATGTATTCCGTACTATGCGCCACGTGATGTGCTTCCCCATGTGCTGCTGCAATCACAGGTGATAAGAAGGCCCCTAATTTATCTCCTCCTTCAGCAAACACAGCCGGGATGCCTACAAATCCACCAATCACGGATAAAACAGCCAGTATCATCAGCGGAACGGTCATCGCAGCCGGGCTCTCATGCAGGTGATGTTCCTGATCATGTGTGCCCCGGAATTTTCCGGTGAAAGTCAGGAAGAGCAAACGGAACATATAGAACGCGGTCAGCAAGGCGGCAAATAAAGCAATGCCATACAATACCGGACTTTTCAGGTAAGCACTGAGCAGGATGGCATCTTTGGAGAAGAAGCCGCTGAATGGAGGGATACCGGCGATGGCAATACAACCAATCAGGAAAGTGATATACGTGATCTTTAATTTTTTGGACAGCCCGCCCATATTGCGGATATCCTGATCCCCACCCATCGCATGAATCACACTACCGCTGCCCAGGAATAAAAGGGCTTTGAAGAAGGCATGGGTCATTACATGGAATA
>DAORJS010000596.1:0-1633 GCA_035439185.1 Chitinophagaceae bacterium | reverse complement strand
GATGCCATCCGCGAAATTTCCATACCGATGCATGGACGCTTTATACATCATCAGGATGGAACCACCGCTTTCCAGCCCTATGGAAAAGAGGGACAGTATATCAATTCTGTCTCCCGGGCCACACTCAATACCAAACTGATGGACCTGGCAGAGGAAGCAGGTGTCAGTATTTTTTTCAATGAGAAACTGGATAAAATAGACTGGCAAAAAGAAAGAATCAGTTTTGAAAATACGGCCGGGCAATCCATACCTCCATCCCGGACAGATCTTTTGTTTGCTGCTGATGGTGCTTTTTCGGCTGGCCGGTTACAACATCAGTTACAACATGACCAGTTTAATTATAGTCAGTACTATATTGATTGTGGCTATAAGGAATTAACGATTCCTCCAACAGCTGATGGGGAGTTCGCTATGGACAAGAATGCATTGCATATCTGGCCGAGAAAAGACTATATGCTGATTGCCCTGCCCAATCTGGATAAAAGTTTTACCTGTACCCTGTTTTTCCCATTTAAAGGAGAGGCCTCATTTGAAAGACTGAAGAGCCCGGATCAGGTAAAGGATTTTTTTGAAAAAACATTTCCTGATGCTGTTCCGCTGATGCCGGAATATATCAATGAGTTCTTCACCAATCCCACATCTTCCCTGGTTACTGTTAAATGTTATCCCTGGATCAGGGATGACCGCTTTGCATTGATCGGTGATGCTGCCCATGCCATTGTGCCTTTTTTCGGACAGGGAATGAACTGTGGTTTTGAAGATTGCCGGGTGCTGGATGAACTGATAGACAAACACCAGCACAACTGGACTTTGATCCTGCAGGAGTATCAGGAATTACGTAAGCCCGATGCAGATGCAATTGCAGATCTGGCCATCAATAATTTTACCGAGATGCGTGAAAAAACTGCAGACCCTGTTTTTTTGTTCCAGAAGAAAATTGAAGCAAAACTGCACGAAAAATACCCGGAGGAATGGATCCCAGCCTATAGCCAGGTCACTTTCAGTCCGCATATCCGCTACAGCGAGGCCCTTCAGCGCGGACAGTCACAGGAAGCCATCATGCAGCAGGTAATGCAATGGCCGGGTATTGAAGAACACTGGGAGTCTGACGAAACATTATCCCGGATCATTCAGTTGATCCGCTGAGGATGATAAACCGTTTATTATTAGTTTTACAGCTGAATGACCCGTCAACAACTTATTGAACAGATCCGGAGAAAGAAAAGCTATCTCTGTGTAGGATTGGATACTGATATTACTAAAATTCCCGGGCACCTGCTTACAGAACCTGAACCCGTGCTCAGTTTCAACAAAGCCATCATTGATGCGACCCGTGAGTATTGTGTGGCTTATAAGATCAACACAGCTTTCTATGAAGCCATGGGCGCCAAAGGCTGGGAGATCATGGAAAATACGGTTCAGTATATTGGTCATGAACATTTCACCATTGCGGACGCGAAGCGGGGTGATATCGGGAATACCGGAGATCAGTATGCAAAAGCTTTTTTTGAAACCCTGCCCTTTGATTCTGTAACCGTGGCACCATATATGGGAAAGGATAGTGTGATCCCTTTTTTAAAACGGGAAGGAAAATGGGCGATTGTCCTGGGACTTACCTCCAACGAAGGCAGCA
>DAORJS010000595.1:0-1640 GCA_035439185.1 Chitinophagaceae bacterium | reverse complement strand
CAGGCACCACGCTGAAGCGGCTTCGAAACCGGTACCGGCTGGTAGTGATGAATGATGACACTTATGAGGAAGTAGTCACTTTTAAGTTATCCAGATTGAGCGTTTATATCATGTTGAGCACAATATTTGTTGTGTTGGTTGGACTCACCGTCGCCCTCATCGTTTTCACACCTTTGAAGTACTATATTCCCGGTTCCGGAACGAATTATAAATCCGTTTCCGAGCTGAAACAGCTGAAATACCGGGTGGATGAACTGGAGAAGAAAAATTCCCAGAATGCACTGTATATTGATGGATTAAAAAAGGCCCTGAGCGGAGATGCGGTTAAACTGGATACCACCCGTTTGAATCTTCCGCCGGCTGAAATTTCTAACGATTAACCAACATAGCTATGTTCAATGCCAAAAACAAAACCGACAATGCCGGCCCTGCGCCTGCCGGCAATGGTACAACCCTGATCAGTGCCGGAACGGTACTTAAGGGTGATATCAAAAGTAATGGCGATCTCCGGATTGATGGAACCATTTACGGTAATATCAGCAGCAATGCCAAAATCATTATTGGGGCCAATGGGGTGGTGGAAGGGGATATCACCGGCAACCAGGCTGATATTGTCGGAAAAGTTTCCGGTGATATCCGGGCCAAGGAAATCCTGCAACTGAGAGGCGAGTCGGTGGTAACCGGTAATCTTTATGCAGGCAAATTACAGGTGGAGCCCTCAGCCACTTTCAACGGTCAATGCCATATGGGGGCCAATGTGGTGGAGATGAACAGTAATGAACAGCAAGCCGCTGCCAGATAAGAAAGAAGAGTCAGTCAGCAACCGGCAATTCCTGATGCGGTACGCGGGAATGGGTACCCAATTGCTGGTGGCAATCGGACTCGGTGTTTTTGCCGGTTTAAAGGCAGACAAATGGCTGCATACATCGCCGTTGCTGGCCTGTGTCTTACCTTTGCTTATCCTGTCAGCCCTCTTTTACCGGCTCTTCAGGGAAACCAGCAGAAAGAACCCCCATGAATAAAGCAGCTGTACAACCCATCAGACCCCTGATCCTGATTTTTACATTCGTATCCGCTTTTGCCATCATCGGAAAAGACTGGCTGCTGAAAAACGGGATCAGTCAGGACCTGTTGATTTATGGAAACCTGATTTTATTCTTCGTCACATTCGGTGCCTATTATATCAACACCCGAAGCCTTCGCTCCTCCAACCCCAATGCACCGGTACGCGGAATGTATGCCGGGTTCATGATCAAATTTTTTCTGATTGCCCTGGCTGCATTTATTTATATCATGGTAGCCAAAAAGCAGGTCAATAAGCCCGGACTGATGATCCTGGCCGGATTGTATATTGTGTATACTGCGCTTGAAACAAAGGCCCTGATGCAACTGGCCAATGCTAAAAAGAATGCCTAAAAAGGAAGTCCCCGTTGATCACCTGCAGCATTATCTTCCTCCGGGTACGGGGGAGCAGGTCATGACTTATCTCCATCAATATAAAGTTCACCTGACTATCACCCGTGGAAGAAAAACGATACTTGGCGATTACCGGCACCGTACCAATTATGATGCTCACCGGATCAGTGTGAATGGCAACCTGAATCCTTTTTCCTTTCTTATTACTTTATTACATGAGCTGG
>DAORJS010000594.1:0-1650 GCA_035439185.1 Chitinophagaceae bacterium | reverse complement strand
TAAATGATGCCTGTCATTTACTCTTTATTCAGTGCGATGAATGCCGGGAAAAAACCAAGACTACCTGTAGTCCGGAATGTTATGAATTTATTCACCTGCCTGCTGAAGAACAGAAAAAGAGAAGGAGCGGGGTGGATAAGGGCCGGAATATTTTTAATAAATCAAGATCCAGAAAAATGAGTGCCGGCTGATCCTGAATTAGCATTTGAAATCATATGTTCTTTTTTGTGTTACTGAATAGCTGATTTTCAGTCAGAAACAGCCTGTTTTTTGCAATAAGTTACCGGATGGCCCGTTTGTAAAATCTAAATAGTAACCCTTACCGTATTTTAACTGGCCCCTTTTAGTCGCTATCGTAAAAGCCCGTTGAAATCCATATCCTACGGAAGAGGAACGAACCAAAATTCCGTGCCATGCAATTTCATCAGCAATTCCTGCTTGATCCGATAATTCGTTTGTACAGGGCTGTCCGCCAACTCGGACTGTCCCCGGATCTCGATGATTATGAGAAAAGGAAACTGGCCATATTCAACCTGCTGAATTGTTTTGGCCTGCTGAATGGAATCATCATTCCTTTTGCAGGACTATTCAGTGAAGACCAATTACCGCTGTTCGCCAGCCTGATTGCCTTGTCGCCTGCGCTGATCAGCGGAACAGTACTTTATTTTACATACAGAAAAAAACTTGAATTGGGGAAGATGATTTATTTCATCCTGTATCCCCTGGTTACGGCATTCGCTTATGCATCCAATACAGATATCGGATTGGAATTATTCTTTGTAGGCTATGCAGTGCTCGCTGTGTTTCTTTTACGCCGGTTGTCCAATGCTGTTTTTTCCTTCTGCTTATCGATGGTACTCTACCTCTGTGTATTTGTAATATGGAATGATTATCCGGTTAGCCTGGCTGCCCTCAATCCGCTCTTTTATATTTTTATCCAGGTACTGTCTGTAGTTTTTATTTTTATCAGTTTGTATCTTTTCAAAACAGAAAACAATGCATACCAGTCAACATTGAAAAACCGGAATCATGAGCTGGCTGAAAAAAACCGGGAAATTGAAAATCAGAAAATTGAAATTGCCAGTCAATTGAAACAACTGGAACAGCAGAAACAAGAGCTCGAGGAGCTGGATGCGGTAAAGAATAAATTGTTCTCAGTGATCGCTCACGATCTGAAGACTCCGATGTATGCTCTCAGGAATCTGTTCAGCAATATTCAGCAGCAAAATCTTCCCGGAGAAGAGATCAAAATAATGCTGCCGGATGTGGTTACGGATCTGAATTACACCACCGGATTAATGGAAAACCTCCTGCATTGGGCTAAAAGTCAGATGCAATCCAACAGCACCAGACCGCAGCCTATCGACGTAACAGCCCTGATCCATGAAGTGATGCAACTGTTGCGTTTACAGGCCGAGGCAAAGCGTGTATACCTCAAACAAAAAACTGATCAACCTGTATTTATTTTTGCAGACAGAGACATGGTGCACCTGGTATTGCGGAACCTGATTTCCAATGCGATCAAGTTTACTCCTGAAAACGGATCTGTCATCCTGGGTGCTCAATCCGGTAATTCCTTTGTGGAAGTGTATGTTCAGGATACCGGAACCGGAATGACTGAAGAGATATTGAAAAAAATTAATACCAGTC
>DAORJS010000593.1:0-1653 GCA_035439185.1 Chitinophagaceae bacterium | reverse complement strand
GGTAATACAATCACGTTGGTAACAGCATAGGCATAGGCTTCATCCATTTTCTGCATCGCATCGCGGTGACCGGGAATATAGCGGATCGCTGTTTTAAATTCCTGATAAGCCTGACGATAGCTTTGCTTGTCATACCGTTGCATAAACGCAATACCCCGGTTATACCTGACCTGTCCTGCTTTTTCGGCATAGGTGATCAGGTAAGAAGTATAATTGGCTGGTTGAACCAGTTCTAAAATGGCAGGTACTTTATAGATCGCATCATACATTTTCTGGAGGGATGCATACTCATTATAGATCCATTCCCATTTCAGTTCGTTGGAACTGTAATTGTATTCGCTGATCCTGCTTTCATGATCATTACGGGCATAACGGTAAGCGCTCTGGATGATATCCCTGAATTTGGAATCATCCGGATCTTTCTGGAGTTTTTTAGCTGCCAGTTCCACCGCTTCATCGTAATTGCCTTTTTCATACATTTTCTTAGCCGTTTTGCAGGAGGCCAATACCAGTAAAGCGGCCAACAGACTTAATGTGTAAAGTTTCAGTTTCATAAACACCTCCTTTTTCAGATAACTATCCAAAACCTTTACCAGATTGAAAGAAGGGGTGGTAATTATGGAATCATTAACAATAGGGCGAGTGGCTAGTGGCGAGTGGGGTTCGGCTAGTAGGGTTTGGCAAGTGGGGAATAGGATTATTTTGAATGTTAAATGTTGAATTGGATTACAAGGGCCTTTCTTATATTCAACAAACGCTGCTTTAGTCAATACTGTCGACTGCTTTCTCTCGACTCAAGGCTCTTGACTCAAGCCTTTTCCCCCCTTTAGGGGACTGGGGCGGGGCTGTGGCTGTGGCTGGGGGTGACTGTCGACTGCTGACTGCTGACTGCCGACTGTCGACTGCCGTCTGTCTCTCCTAGTACTTCAATATATCCCTCACAAAATTATGGTACTCATCATACCCCGGCAGGTTATTATGCCCGCCGCCGTGAATACGTATCAGGGTGATCATACGGGGATTAATCTTTTGTAATGCCTCACTGTGGCGGATGGGAATCAGCCAGTCGCGGGTACCATGAATGATATAAGTATGGCAACGGACACCGGTGATCCATTTATCCGTTCGCAGATGGAATCGCAAAACCATTCTTACTGGCAATATCGGCAGGAATCGCTCCACTACTTTCCGGAAACTGTAATAGGGAGCATCCAGGATCAGGTAACGCGGGCTGTTATCGCAGGCCAGTTTGGTGGCAAAACCGCTGCCCATACTCCGGCCATATACGATCAGGTGATCTTCGCCATATTTTTCTTTCAGGCGTTCATAAATAAACTGCATATCACCCAGCATCTCTTTCTCACTTCTTTTGCCGGTACTCTTGCCAAATCCCCGGTAATCCAGTAAGACCACATCATAGTCATAGCGGTAAAAATCCCGGGCATAACGGGCCCATCCCTTGATGCTTCGGGTATTGCCATGAAAATAAAGGATCAGTCCCTTAGGTTTTTCGCGGTAAAAATGAAGACCATTGATCCGGACCCCCGGAGCAATATCAAAAAAATATTCCCGGAAGGGAGCATCGTATTTGAATTCAAAATCGGCCTTGAGTTTCTCCGGTTTGAAGATCAGTTTCTCCTGCAGAAAATAAGC
>DAORJS010000592.1:0-1658 GCA_035439185.1 Chitinophagaceae bacterium | reverse complement strand
CACCGATTAGTCCGGCGCCAATTCCGGGGTGGGTATTCTGCAGCGCCACAATATCAAAAGCCACTTCCTCGTAAGGATGGGCTGTTTTCAAAGCGGCCACCACCTGTCTTTCCAGCCAGGCCGGAAAAACCATTTCTATTTTTATTTCAGGTTCAGTATGTGGAATACCTGGTTGCCCCGCAAAAGGATTTGCCTTTTCTCCGGCTTTATAAGTGCCGGTGCCCGGTGAATTGAAACTGCATTCGCTATACTGACCGATTTGTCCGGCACCGGCTGCAAACACAGCATTCCGGACCTGTTCTGCCTGTTCCACCGGAACAAAGCTGAACAATTTTTTCAGGGTATTTTCTTTAGGAAGCAGGATGCTGCTGGCTTGTAAACCCAGTTTGGCTGCAATTTGTCCATTGACGCCATCAGCCACATGATCCAGATTGGTATGACTGGCATAAATGGCGATATCATTTTTAATCGCAGTGATCACTGCTTTTTCCACATAATTCTTACCATTGATTTTTTTTAGCCCGCCAAATACAATCGGGTGATGGGCCACTACAAGGTTGCAGTTCCTGGCGATGGCTTCACGGATCACTTCTTCAGTGGCATCCAGGGTACATAGAACACCGGTACAGGTTTGTCCGGCATCCCCGGTGATCAGGCCGGCATTATCATACCCTTCTTGCAGTGAAGGATCTGCCATTGATTCCAGGTACCTGGTTACTTCATTGATTGTCATAATGGCAAGTTAAGCATTTGAGCGAATCGGTAAAATGGGGACGAAATGGTAAAAGAGTACTTGGTTGTTTCAAAAACTTTTGTACCTTTTCGTTCACTCCAGCCCCTTCGTAAACTCCCGACAATATATTTAAACAGCTTGCTATGCTCAAAAGAACTACCGGCCGAGTATTACTTTCCCTGCTCGTTATTACAGGTTTGGCGGGGACTATCAACAATAATTCCCTGTCTAAAGAAGAAAGAAAATATGCCCTCGGGCTGATGAAGGATACCTATAAAGAGGCAACTAAAACCGTGAAAGGTTTATCGGCGAACCAGTTGAATTACCGGTCTGCCCCTGAACGCTGGACGGTGAAGGAGTGCTTTTATCATATAGCCGCCACTGAAAAAGGATTATGGTCCATGCTCGAAGGAGTTATGAAAGCCCCGGCCAATCCTGAAAAAAGAGGGGAGATAAAAGTAAGTGATGAGGATTTTGTAAAGCGGGTGATGGACCGCACTCAAAAAGCCCAGGCACCTGAGCCCTTTCAGCCCAAAAACATCACTTATCAATCGCTGGAAGAAGCCATGGCAGATTTCAAAACCAACCGGATGAATCATATCCGGTATATGAAAACTTCAACAGAAGATCTGCGAAACCATGTGTTGCAAATGCCATTTGGCTGGATTGATTGTTACCAGTTGTACCTGATGATTGCCGCACACAGTAACCGGCATACACAGCAGATGCGGGAAGTAATGGCCGGTAGCGGATTCCCTGCCAATTAAATTATGAAGTCCTTTTTTATCCTGATAAGAAAGCAAGGCCCCTGTAAAGGGGCTTTACTTTTATTGGCCATTGACCAGTTTTTCCAGCCAGATCAGTTTTCCTGAGCTGGTCATTCCTTCCACAATGATCTTGTATTTTTTTGTCCGGTCATTATTAT
>DAORJS010000591.1:0-1659 GCA_035439185.1 Chitinophagaceae bacterium | reverse complement strand
TTTTACAAATGATGCAAAGCAGCTGCTAACAGTTTCCTCTGACAAAACCATCCGGTATATTGAAACGGAATACTGGAGGACCATAAAGACAATCAATGCTGACGAGAAAGGCGATATCGGCGCCTTGAATGGCAGTCAGGAGTTTTTATTGTTCAGCAATAATGGCAAGCTGATAAAATATGATTGTAAAACCGGTAAAACAGCGTATACATTTTTCGCGGTAGATGAAAAAGACTATTTAGTAACGGATAACAATAATCACTACGATGGTACCGAAGCCGCCCGCAAACTGCTTTATTTTACCTGTGGTACAGAAGTTATCGAACTCGATCAGGTCAAGGATCAGCTCTGGGTTCCTGATCTGGCTGAAAGGATCATGAAGGGCGACAGTATACAGGCAAAAACACTTGATGAATTAAATATCTGCGGACTTACCCCCGAAGTACAGGATATCAGCAATAAAAAAGATGTCTATGCCTATAAGATCATACCTCGTCGTGGCGGACTTGGAAAAACAATCCTCTATGTAAATGGTATTGAAGCCAGGCAATACCAGCCCCGGGATCTGGTAAAAAAGGATAATGGCTATGAATTATTGATTAAGAAAGAAGAACTGGGAGAATTTTTAATCAAAGGGAAAGAGAACCCCGTACTGGTCAAAGCCTTTACTGCAGCTGATGATATTTCCAGCCGCGGAGTGGTGATCAATGCAGTAGCCAATGAAAAAACCAGTATAGCCCCCAACCTCTTTGCTGTAGTCATCGGTGTGAGTGATTATAAGGGCGATGAACTGGACCTGAAATATGCCGATAAGGATGCCACCGATATCTCCAACGCTATTTCACTGTCAGCCAAAAAATTACTAAACACCGGTGATGGTCATGAACATGTTTTCATGTATAAGCTGACTACCGCTAAAGATCATGATCGGCTACCCGAAAAGAAAGCGATTAAAAAAGTACTGGAGGAAGTTGGCAATAAAGCCAGGGCCAATGATATCCTGCTGGTTTTTTTTGCAGGACATGGCGTAATGGCCAAACCCAAAGGAAACAATAGTGATAAGAAGCAGTTTTATTTTTTAACAGCAGACGCCTCCAGTTCCACGGCCACTGATGCCATCAATGATGTGGGGATCAGTACTGAGGAGCTGACAGACTGGATGCAACCCAAACTGATCAAGGCACAGAAAAGGGTTTTCATTTTTGATGCCTGTAACAGCGGACAGGCCATCAGTGATTTTGTAAAGATGGGAAAGGAAGGTCAGGGTTATATATCTGCCCGTGGAGATGACAAATCACAGCTAATGAAAGCCATCGATAAACTAAATGAAAAATCGGGATTGTTTATTCTTTCCGCCTCTGCCAGTAACCAGAATGCCTATGAAATGGGAAGGTACTCCCAGGGGTTGCTCACCTATTCCTTATTGAAAGCCATCAAGCAGCAACCGGATATTTTAACAGAGGGTAAATACCTTGACCTGGGCCGCTGGTTCAATGCCGCAAAGGAAACGGTCAGTGATCTTTCCCGTGAAAGCGGTGCCAGACAGGAACCCCAGGTAATCAGCAATACCAATTTTAATATCGGGATGGTGGATGAAGAGGTTATGAGCCGGATCAGTCTGCCGGCAGAGAAGCCGGTCTTTACCGCCGGTAATTTCAT
>DAORJS010000590.1:0-1663 GCA_035439185.1 Chitinophagaceae bacterium | reverse complement strand
CTCTGAAACCCTGGTCCTGGGTACGATTCCTGCCAAAAGCGGATCCAATATTCAGGCTACCGGCAATAAAAAAGGGAAGACTGCGAATGTATATATCATTGGCGCAAGCAGTAAGGCTTTGCATTTCTGTTACCCTTCAACCGGTGGCAAGGCCGGCGACCAGTATTACTGTAATTAAATTCCTTTTGAGATAGATGGATTCGATCCGGCTGCATGTCAGCCGGATTTTTTATGGAGTACGCTGGGTAGTCCCGGGTTTCTCATAAATAAACCGGACCATGGAGTTTTTCTGATCATCTGATGTGAGATAGAGTTGGTATCTTTTATCTCCGGCATTCACAATCATCAGGGCAGTATTGGGGGGAATGGATCCCAGGTTTTCGCCCACCATGATCAATTCCTGCTCTGGTTTCTTCAGATCAATCCGCAAAGTCATGGAAACAGGTTTGGTGGTCAGTCTTTTCCCGGTAACCACAGGCATCCCATTGGCATAAACAGAAATCGTATCTCCGTCAATAGTTCCATTATCATAAAAATCAATCTGGATCAAACCGGTATCCACTTTGATTTCTTTAACCAGTTCCACTTTTCTTTTGGTCAGGGCAGGAGGGAGTTTGAATTCAGGTTTGAAAGTGGATTTGTCAAAACGGGTAAGGACCAGGGTGCCGGGATCACAAGCCGTTTTGCCATCGGTAGCCTTGCCTGTCCAGGATCCCCGAAGCTGTTCTTCTGTCACCACATTGCCTCCTCCTTTGTGAAAACTGAGAACATACCGCTTTACACAGGGCACACAATCTTCCCTGATTTTAAATGTGACGATCCCGTTTTCCTGAATAATGATCTGGTTACTGTCTTTCTTGAAGATACCCTCAAAATTCTCTCTTACATAGTTCAATGAGTCGGAAAAATGATAGGCTGTTCCGGTAATTCTCGAGCCGGCCACCTGTAATTGCAATTCGATATTATAAACAGGAAAACAGCCCCCGGGAGCCATGACGAGTTTTCCCTTCCAGATGCCATTAATATCCTGAGCCTGGCCAAGGGTAGCGGAAAAGAGTAAAAGATATAAAAGGCAGCGGTGAATCATGTATTGACCGGAAAAATAAAATAAATAATCATGCAGGGCTTAAAAACTTGTCACACGGCCATGGAAATACAGCAACGGTTAAATTTAATCCGGTTTCTTGTATTTAAACCTGACGACTGCGTTTTTCTGTTCAGTAGACGTAATACGCACATCAAAACGTTGCTCGCCTGCTTCCACCACCATTAAAGAAGTATTGGGGGGGATGGTTCCCAGGTTTTCTGCCACCATCGTCAGTTCATGTTCACCATCATCATCGCTCATCGGAATGGTTACCACCAGTGGGGTGGTGGTCAGTCTTTTTGAAGCCAGCACCAGTTTATTATCCAGGAAAACAGAAATCGTATCCCCGTCAATTTCACCGTTATCGTAAAGTTTTACGGTCACAACCGGTACACTTACAGTAAATACCTTGACCAGCTCATTGGTCCGGTTCTTAATGACCGGAGGGGCGGGGATCACCACTTTGGGTTTGGGCTTTACAATCGGATCTGTAATGATTTTACGGGTGGTATCCTTTTTTTCGACAGGAGGAATCACCGGCTTGGTTACCGGTTTGGTTACCACCGGTGGCGGGTT
>DAORJS010000589.1:0-1668 GCA_035439185.1 Chitinophagaceae bacterium | reverse complement strand
AGGAGCACACTGCCGATATAACCATACATAAAGCCCCTGGCACTGATCCGGTCGCGGTCCTGCGGAGCAGCTATTTCAGGGAGGTAACTATTATAAAAAACAAGACTGCTCCAGTACCCGACAGTAGCAGTGATCATGAGGATGGTACCAAGCAATAAGGTATCGGATCTGAAAAAATAAAAACCCATACAACTCAATGACCCCAGGGTGAGCAGGAAGCGCATAAAGGATTTTTTATTCCCTTTATAATCGGCAATCGAACTCAGGATGGGAGACATGATGGCTACGATCAGGAAACCTGTAGCCATGGTATAATTATACAAGGAAGAATTAGGCACATGTTTGAGCCAGAGAAAATCGATATAGTCTGTTTTGGTGGCCTCATTGCCATCTCCGGTAACCCCGAGATAGTAAATAGGAAAGAAAGTGGTGGTGATCACCAGGTTGAATACACTGTTGGCCCAGTCGTACATCGCCCAGGCATTTACTACTTTTTTCGGAGCCGTTTGCATTTGCAAGCTTTGGGTAAAAATAGGGGAAAGTTTTTATCCCTTGATAACACCGGTGGCGATCAGCACGAGCAGGATGATACCGGCAATGATGCGGTAGTAACCAAATAACCTGAACCCGTGTTTTTGCAGAAATCCAATGAAGAATTTAATCGCCAGTACAGCCACCACAAAAGCTACAGCATTACCAATGGCAAATAATTTCAGATCGGCAGGGCTTAGTGTTTGATATCCTTTGAGTAATTTATAGCCCGTGGCGGCTGCCATTGTAGGTACGGCCAGGAAAAAAGAAAATTCAGCTGCCAGTTTACGGGTCAGTTGCTGCTGCATTCCCCCGATAATACTGGCTGCACTCCGGCTGACACCGGGTATCATGGCCACACATTGCCAGAGCCCGATTACGAGTGCTTTCGGATAACTGATCTGTTCATCTGTGGTCACCGTTTCTTTCCGGAAAAACTGATCAATGAATAATAAAACCACTCCGCCAGCGATCATGGTAATGGCAACTGTTAATGCACTTTCCAACAGGGCATCAATTTTATCTGAAAAAATAAATCCCAGCAGGAGGGCCGGCACCACCGCAATAAAAAGTTTGAAATAGAATTGCCAGTTACCGGTTTTTAAAGGGGCAACAAATTTTTTCCAGTATAAGACGATCACCGCCAGAATGGCTCCCAACTGGATGCCCACTGTGAAGAGTTTGGTAAAGTCATTCGATTCAACTCCCAATAAGCGCTCGGTAATAATCATATGACCGGTAGAGGAGATGGGCAGGAATTCGGTCAGTCCTTCCACTATCGCTATAATGATGGCTTCAAGGAGGGTCATGTTGCAAGACTTTTATGATATAAAGAAAGCGGTCAGTAAGAACTGCCGCTTCAACATTTTATATGCTTAACAAAATAAAATCAGGCTGTTTTGGGTTTCTTGAAAATGGCGAATACTTCAATACCCAGACCCAGCAGGATCAGCAGCGGTGCAACGGTAATCCGCAGCGGACTGTACACCGCGTCCTTATTGAATACAGAAGGATCTGTATTGCTTTTGCCACCGGCCATCAGCACCATTCCCAGCGCAATCACCGCCAAACCAATCATCATCCAACGGTAATTATCCTTTGTAAACATTGAAGCTGTATTCTTTTCACTCATTTCTT
>DAORJS010000588.1:0-1671 GCA_035439185.1 Chitinophagaceae bacterium | reverse complement strand
TTCTCCTGCAATTTTCTCTGGGGAGATATCCTTCACTTTTTTAGCAGGCACACCGGCATAGATGCTGCCGGCTTCGCAAATGGTGTTTTCCAGCACTACTGCGCCGGCGGCAATAATGGTATTGCTTTGCACGAGGGCATTGTCCATCACGATGGCGCCCATTCCGATGAGCACATTGTCCTGGAGGGTACAGCCATGTACAATGGCATTGTGACCGATGGATACATTATTCCCGATGGTTGTGCCATATTTCTGATAGGTGCAATGGATACAGGCACCATCCTGCACATTCACTTTATTCCCCATTTTGATAAAATTCACATCGCCCCGGACAACGGTATTGAACCAGAAACTGCAATCGTCACCGGTTTCCACCTGACCAACAATGGTGGCGTTAGGAGCAATGAATGTGTTGTTTCCGAAGCGGGGTAGTTTTCCTTCAACTGGCAGAATAACGGGCATGAGTAATTGAGTTTGGTTTCAGGGCTGAAAGTTCGGTAAAGTTGGGCTTTTTGTTGCGTCTTTGCCGGGGCTTTGCGTTCTTTGCCTGAAATAATTTAATTGAACCAGCGCGAAATTTTTCTACGTCATGTGGCCCAGACTTCAACAGCTCCGCTGGCATTGGAGATTGTAAAAGCAGATTGCTGTACTTTATATGATGCGGCAGGCCGGGAGTATATGGATCTGATCGGTGGCATCAGTGTGGCGAATACGGGACACCGGCATCCTCAAGTGATCCGGGCCATTCAGGAACAACTCGATGCCTACCTGCATGTGATGGTTTACGGTGAATTTGTGGAAAGTCCGCAGGTGCAATATGCACAGTTGCTCAGTTCACATTTACCCGCTTCCCTCAACTCAGTTTATTTTACCAATTCCGGTGCGGAAGCTGTGGAAGGAGCCATGAAGCTGGCGAAAAGAGTCACCGGAAGAACACAGATTATAGCATTTGATCAATCCTATCATGGCAGTACCCAGGGCGCTCTAAGTGTGATGGGTGATGAGTACTGGCGGAATGCATTCAGGCCTTTGTTGCCTGATGTACTACATCTGTCTTATAATAACAAAGGATCACTCGAAGAAATTACCAACCGGACAGCCTGTGTAATTGCAGAAACGGTACAGGCAGAAGCAGGCATCAAGGCGCCGGATCGGGAATGGTTAAAGGCCCTTGAAAAAAAATGCAGGGACACGGGTACATTGCTGATTCTGGATGAGATTCAGGCCGGATTTGGAAGAACGGGAAAATTATGGGGCTTTGAACATTTTGATATTGTACCCGATATGCTCTTGTTAGGAAAGGCAT
The DNA here is from genome assembly GCA_035439185.1 of Chitinophagaceae bacterium. GTDB lineage: Bacteria > Bacteroidota > Bacteroidia > Chitinophagales > Chitinophagaceae > JJ008. The sequence goes on along the minus strand of DAORJS010000588.1, from coordinate 365 downwards.
TGGGAGGGGGGATGCCCCTGGGTGCTTTTATTACTGATAAACAAATCATGGATGCTTTTACAGATAATCCGGTGTTAGGACATATCACCACATTCGGAGGTCATCCGGTTTGTTGTGCAGCAGGTATGGCAGCCATGAAGGCCTTACTGGAGGAGGGTTGGATCGGAAAAGTGAAAAATAAAGAAGAGCTGTTCCGTTCTAAGCTTACTCATCCTTCGGTTAAAGCAGTACGTTCATTTGGTTTATGGATGGCAGTTGAATTTGACTCTTTTGAAATCTGCAAGCAGGTGATTGATCGATGTATTGCAGCTGGTCTGCTGACCGACTGGTTTTTATTTGCTCCGCATTGTCTGCGCATTTCACCG
>DAORJS010000587.1:0-1675 GCA_035439185.1 Chitinophagaceae bacterium | reverse complement strand
CCAAAGTGAATACACACTCAAAAAGTTTATAAATTACATTGATGACTAAACCAACCTTACCACAGGGAACCAGGGATTTCGGACCAGCTGTGGTGCGCAAAAGAAATTATATCCTGCAAACGATCCGTACCGTATTTGAACTCTACGGTTTTCAGCCATTGGAAACACCGGCTATGGAAAACCTGGACACATTGATGGGTAAATACGGAGAGGAAGGTGACAAACTGATTTTTAAAATACTGAACAACGGACTTGATAATAAAGAGAAGGAAGCACAGATCAGAAGTGATTTTGAAAAAGTACTGGAAGGCAAAAATGTAAAAGGGATTACTGAAAGGGCATTGAAATATGATCTCACCATTCCTTTCGCCCGGTACGTGGCGATGAATCATGCCCAGCTTAGTTTTCCATTTAAAAGATACCAGGTACAGCCGGTCTGGAGGGCCGATCGCCCACAGAAAGGCCGTTACCGTGAATTTTACCAGTGTGATGCTGATGTGGTGGGAAGCCGTTCTCTGTTGAATGAAACCGAGCTGGCGCTGATTTATCATGAAGTATTTAACCGGTTAGGATTAACGGGATATGATCTGCGGATCAATCACCGGCAGGTATTGGCGGCATTGGCAGAAGTATGTGGTGGTGCTGATCAGTTAACCAATATCACAGTTGCTATTGACAAGCTCGATAAAATTGGTATTGAGAAAGTAAAAGAAGAACTGTCTGCAAGGGGATTAACCAGTGAACAGATTAATATCATTGAACAATATCTCGGTATAAAAGGGAGTAATGAAGAAATCCTCTCCGGTCTTGAAAAAATTCTGGGTCATACTGAATCAGGAAAATCAGGTATTGCAGAAATGAGAACGGTGCTGGAACAGTTGAAAGATCAGCAGCTGAACATTCAAACTGATCCCACATTGGCCCGTGGTTTGAATTATTATACCGGTCTGATCTTTGAAGCCAAGGCACCGGCCACCGTCAGTATCGGCAGTATTGGTGGTGGTGGACGCTATGATGATCTTACCGGATTGTTTGGGGTAGCGGGTATTCCGGGCGTGGGTATTTCATTTGGGGTGGACCGGATTTATGATGTACTGGAAGAATTGCAGTTATTTCCGGAGGATCTGCAGATCAGTACCCGGGTTTTATTCTTTAATCTGGGAACTTCGGAAAGTAAAAAAGCATTTGAGCTTGCGCAAATGCTTCGTGCAAGGGGCATCAGTGCGGAGCTTTACCATGAAGCCACTAAGTTTGATAAGCAATTCAAATATGCCGAGAAAAAGAATATTCCTTATGTGATTATTATCGGGGAGAAGGAATTGGAGCTTGGCAGTTGTAATATCAAAACACTGGCAAGCGGAAAGCAGGAAACGATATCATACGAACAGCTGATCAGTTTTTCTTTCTAAATAAAAAAAGCGGCTGTTATTTACAACAGCCGCTTAAAGTATCAGAATACAGTATCCTTATGGATTTTGTACAGTATTAGGATTCGCCTGAATTTCTGAAATAGGAATCACAAACTGCCACAGATTGGTTCCGGCAGCGATTTGCATGGTACCGCCGGCTGAAGCAGGTACATAGTTAGGTACTGCGGTTCTGTCGAGCGGCAGGTTAAGCCTTTTCAAATCAAAGAAGCGCAGGCCTTCAGCCCAAAACTCCACACGGCGATGGA
>DAORJS010000586.1:0-1676 GCA_035439185.1 Chitinophagaceae bacterium | reverse complement strand
AGGCGACTGGATCAATACGGTGCTGGCTGTACCAGTCTATGGCTATCTCTACTCCCTTGAAAAAAACGGAACCCTTTACGCCACCAATGTCAATACCGGTAATTATCTCCCGTTGGGCAAACCAGATTTTGCGGGATGCACTGCCATCTATGAAACAGGTGGAAGTCTGTACCTGATCGGTGCTTCCGCCAATCTCATGCAGGTCAGCGAAGCGGATGGAAGCTGGAAACAGGTCCTGCTTCCGCAATCATTAACCAACAGTATTGGAGCTGCTGTGCTGAGTGGGAAATTATATTCGCTGGAAAATGACGGATCCCTGATCTGTTATGAACTACCGGCCGGCACAAAAACAGTATTGGGAAAGATCAGTTATAAAGCTCCTGTTTTTCTGATGGCAGCCGGGATTAAGTTATACCTGCTGGATGCAAGCGGGACTTTACAGGAAATTAGTTTGTAAATATTGCAGGCATATTGAAGATTATCAATTCAACATTCATCATTCAAAATTTCCCATACCCCCTTCTCCTGCAATCCTATCCACCGGGATTTCAGTTATATATTCCGGACCCGGAGCAGGTAAAGCCCGTTTATGAAAAATTATTGGTAATCCATCCGGACCTGCCCTTTCCCTTTTGGGCGAAAGTCTGGCCGGCTGCAAGGGCAATGACAGAATTTTTATTATCGCATCCAGACCTAACCAATAACAAAAAAGTACTGGAAATCGGAGCCGGAATCGGATTACCTTCCTTCAGTATCGCATCGAATATTTCAGAGCTGATCATCAGCGATCATGATCCGGATGCAGTAGCACTACTAGATAAAAACATTGCACTGCTGGGATTGAAAAATACAAGGGCCTTGTTAATCGACTGGAATCATTTTCCTCCGGATCTGTATGCCGATACCATCCTGCTCAGTGATATCAATTATGCACCGGAACAATTTAAACCTTTATTAAAACTGATGAAGCAATGGATGGAATCGGGAGCAACCGTGGTCCTCTCCACTCCGCAAAGAATCATGGGCGTACCCTTTGTAGAAGCATTAACTGCTTATATTAGCTTTCAAACAAGCTGCATTAACGAAGAACCGGGAGGCAAGACGGATATCAGCATCCTGGTACTGCAACAGCGAAAAAATAATGCTGAATAGTTATTGCTTAATCGTCTTGAGTGCACTCATCACGCCATTATAACGCAGATCGTAATCTTCACCGGCGATCACCAGTATCAATGCAGGATTCTGCCCTTCCGGAATATGCAGCCTGTACTCATAGGTCTTGCCTGTCACCCCTGACTTCGCCTGAAAAATAACTTTATCAGCTTCTTCTTTCATTTCAACAATCTGATAGATCTGCGCATCGGAGACCCCACCTGTTTCCGCATCAAAAATAGTATGCACCAGTATCATGTCCTTGAAAGAAATATGATAGAGCTGTGTTTTCTCTTCATGACTGAATGCTTCCTGATTGCTTTTATTCAGTAAATCGGTACTGGTGGAATAAAAACTGTATTGGGCACTGGCCATATTTGCGGCAAATGCAAATACAATGGCGATCATTAACTTTTTCATGATTAATTATTTCAGGAAAGATAGAATGCAAAGACATGTCTAACCATACCCTGGAAAAGGTAGATGCGTTGGAAGAATGTTAAAGCCTATAGTCTGCTAACCCT
>DAORJS010000585.1:0-1677 GCA_035439185.1 Chitinophagaceae bacterium | reverse complement strand
CGATTTCGCTAACCGGACTGCCATCAGGGAATTTGTATTTGCCGGTATAATCGGCTAAAGAATCTGTTTGAGCCTGTGATACAAAGCTGGTCATAAACATCATGCAAACAAAAAAAAGCTGTTTCATATGTGTGGTTTTTGGGACTAACGATTAAATGATATTAAAGGTTACAAAAATCTCTCCAATTTACATTTTTTCATACAAAACTGCTGCCCCCTGTCCTACCCCCACACACATGGTGGCCAATCCGTATTTTACACCGGAACGGAACATTTCATGGAGCAGTGTGGCTGAAATGCGTACCCCACTACATCCCAGGGGATGACCCAAAGCGATGGCACCCCCATTTACATTTACATTGGATGGATCCAGCCCCAGTTCACGGATACAGGCCAGGGATTGGGAAGCAAAAGCTTCATTGAGTTCGATCAGTCCGATATCCGCCAGATTCAAACCAGTTTTTTTCAGAATTTTTCCCGTTGCAGGCACGGGTCCGATACCCATGATGGCAGGATCCACTCCTGCCACAGCCATGGAGACCATCCTTGCCATGGGTTGTAAGTCATATTTTTTTACTGCTTCTTCACTGGCCAATAACATCGCTGCTGCCCCATCATTGATTCCCGAAGAATTACCAGCGGTTACTGATCCATCTTTTTTAAAAGCAGGCTGGAGTGAAGCCAGTTTCTGCAGTGAAGTTTCTCTTGGATGTTCATCCTGGGTGATCCAGCTGACCATACCCTTTTGTACTTTTTCAACCGGTGCGATCTCATCGGCCCATTTATCAGCTTCCTTAGCCGCGGCATATTTTTGTTGGGAGGAAAGGGCAAAAGCATCCTGGTCTTCTCTTGATATTTTCCACTGACTGGCTACATTCTCTGCGGTTTCCCCCATGGTATAAGGATGATACATGGCCGCCAGTTCCCGGTTAATAAAACGCCATCCCATGGTGGTATCGAAGAGTTCAGCATTACGGCCGAAAGCTTCTGCATTTTTTCCCATTACAAAGGGTGCCCGGCTCATGCTTTCCACCCCACTGGCAATAATCAGTTCGGCATCTCCGCAGGCAATTTGTCTGGCCCCATCCATAATGGCCTGTAATCCCGAAGCACAGAGCCGGTTTACCGTGGTACCTGCCACTGAAACCGGAAGCCCGGCCAGCAGGGCAGCCATCCTTGCGACATTGCGGTTATCTTCCCCGGCCTGGTTAGCAGCGCCGGCAATTACATCTTCAATGGCATTGCTGTCAACAGTTTCATTCCGCTGCATCAGGGTCTTGATGACCAGGGCCAGCAGGTCATCGGGCCGGATACCGGCAAGTACCCCGCCATATTTACCGATCGGGGTCCTGATGGCATCTACAATATATACAGGTTTCATGTTCAGGCTTTGCCAGCAAATATCCGGGAATTCATCATAATCCCCTGCACCGGTCTATCTTTGCCCCGGATGAAAAAGACAATCAGGAATATCAGGCATCTCACGTTTACCGAACTGGAGCAGTATTTTGAAGAAATCGGGGAGAAAAAATTCAGGGTTCAACAGGTCTGGGAATGGCTCTGGCAGAAACATGCCATGAGTTTTGCTGCCATGACGAACCTGAGTAAGGAGCTCAGGCAAAAACTTGGAGAGCATTTCACTCTTCCATCCCTGACGATAGATGCTACCCAACATTC
>DAORJS010000584.1:0-1678 GCA_035439185.1 Chitinophagaceae bacterium | reverse complement strand
GGAATAAAAGTATTACTCGACGGTCAGGGTGCAGATGAAATACTGGCGGGATATCATAAATATTTTAAATGGTACTGGCAGGAACTTTTCCGGAACAGAAAATTGAACCGCAGCGGTGAAAGAAAAGCAACACTGGCACTCGGCATTACTGAACCCTTTACCTGGAAGAATAAAATTGCCGCCTGGTTTCCTTCTTTCGCCAGTATTGTCATCGAAAATCATTACCTGGCCAAAGCATTGGCACATCCCGACCTGACCAAGGCATTTGTACAGCAACAAAGCCGGGAAGCTTATTATACGCCTCCGGATCATTTTACCCTGAATGGTGTGTTGCATTTTAATTGCTTTGTACATGGTTTGCAGGAATTGCTTCGTTTGGCAGACCGCAACTCAATGGCACATGGCAGAGAAGTGCGCTTACCGTTTCTTTCCCATGAACTGGTTGAATTTTTATTCAGCCTTCCTTCGCATTTCAAGATCAGAAAGGGCCGCACCAAATGGTTATTGAGGGAATCCATGAAAAATATCCTGCCCGATTCCATTACCTGGCGTACTGATAAAGTAGGATTTGAACCCCCGCAAAAGCAATGGATGGAAGATAAAAATGTGACGGAAGCGATCCGTGCCGCCAAAGAAAAACTGATTCATGAAAAAATATTAAAGCCGGAAGTGCTGGATAAGAATATCCGGCCACTGGCTGCACATGAAGCAGGAAATGATGACTGGCGTTATCTCTCCGCGGCTCTGCTGTTTAAATGATCTGATTTCATCATCTTTGCTCATTAAAATATCAACATGAAACCCGCTACTAAATTTATCCATGCCGGTGCACATCCCGACCCTTCCACCGGAGCCATCATGACACCTGTTTACCAGACTTCCACTTATGTACAGGAAGCCCCTGGTGTGAACAAGGGTTTCGAATATGCCCGCAGTCAGAACCCAACCCGTAAGGCATTGGAAGAAGCATTGGCCATCATTGAAAATGGCAAATTCGGACTGGCTTTCAGCAGCGGGGTAGCAGCCACCGATGCTGTGATCAAATTATTATCCCCTGGCGATGAAGTGATTTGTGCCAATGATATGTATGGCGGTACCTACCGGCTGTTTACGAAAGTGTTTGAAAGATTCGGAATTATTTTTACTTATGTTGATACCACTCATACAGAGAATGTGGCAAAAGCCATTAGTGGTAAAACAAAACTGGTGTGGCTGGAAACACCGACCAATCCGCTGATGAATATCACGGATATTGCTGCCATTGCGGCCCTTACAAAACCAAAGAATATTCTGCTGGCAGTAGATAACACATTTGCATCCCCAGCCTTACAAAATCCACTCGATCTCGGCGCAGATATTGTGATGCATTCCGTAACCAAGTACCTCGGTGGTCATAGCGATGTGATCCAGGGTGCATTGGTAATGAATGACAAGGAGCTGCGGGAGAAATTATATTTCATTCAGAAAAGCTGTGGTGCTGTTCCGGGTCCGATGGATTGCTTCCTCGTATTAAGAGGAATCAAAACACTGGGTGTACGCATGAAAGCCCATTGTGAAAACGGACGCATCATCGCCAACTGGCTACGTCAACACCCCAAAGTAGGAAAAGTGTACTGGCCGGGATTTGAAGATCATCCGGGTTATGCCGTAGCTAAAAAACAAATGAAGGATTTTGGTG
>DAORJS010000583.1:0-1683 GCA_035439185.1 Chitinophagaceae bacterium | reverse complement strand
TGTATAGGTTTGATCAGGCTGGTAGCTGGCCAGTTGGCTGTTCAGCTCTTTCAGTTCCTGTAATATGTTGTCTCTTTTTGTCATGATCTGAACCCGGAATTCCGGGATTTCTTACTGTTTTCGCAGTTTCCTGCATTAGTAAGATGGTTTTCAATATTCAAAGTTTAATGATTCAGCATGTAATCCTCAATTTTTTTAACAGCATGGTGATAACTCGCTTTCAAAGCCCCCTCACTGGTTTCCAGCACCCGGCTCATTTCTTCGTAAGGCATTTCGTCGTAATATCTCAGACTGAAAACAACTCTCTGTTTATCAGGAAGTTGCTGGATTGCTAATTGCAGTTTCCATTCCAGTTTGTTGGCATCAAAATGCCTGTCTGCCTTGATTTTATTGCTCAAACCACTTTCCACATCGCTCAGGCTGACGGAAGCTCTTTTTTTCATTTGTTCCAGGTAGGTCAGGCACTCATTGGTGGCCACCCGGTATAACCACGTATAAAGCTGGCTGTCTTCCCGGAAATTTTCCAGTCCGTTCCAAACCCGGATCAGCACATTTTGCAGTACATCATTGGCATCGTCGTGGTCCACCACCATCCGGCGGATATGCCAATAGAGTTTTTCCTGGTACTTGCGGATCAGGCTGGTATATGCTTTTTCCTTCGTAACAGGGTTACGGAATTGAACAAGCAATTCGCTATCGCTGGTTTGGGTTAAGGACATTCGTCAGGGGCTTTGAGTAGGTTAGAATATTGGAAACCGGATATGTTTAAATCGTAAACTTACTTAAAAGTAAAAAAGCAGGCTCATTTTTAAAAGAACCTGCTTAAATAAGTTTGTTTTTGTGGTTTTTAGCTGTTTTTCCTGGCCATAACTTTTTCAGCTGCCGCGATGATATCCGGAACATCCAGTCCGTATTTCTTCAGCAATTGGGCCGGGGTACCGCTTTCTCCAAAAGTATCCTTAGTGCCCACGTATTCAATGGGTACAGGAATATGTTTGGCTGCAGTTTGGGCAATGGCATCACCCAATCCACCGATCACATTATGTTCTTCTGCAGTAACAGCACAGCGGGTTTTGCGGAGGGAGTTGATCACGGCCGCTTCATCAAGTGGCTTGATCGTATGAATATTGATCACTTCCACACTGATTCCTTTTTCTTCCAGGGCTGCACCGGCCTGAATGGCATTCCATACCAGGTGGCCACAGGCGAAAATGGTGACATCAGTTCCTTCAGAAAATTGCTGGGCTTTACCGATTTCAAAAGGACGTTCTGTTGTAAAAATGGGCCAGGAAGGCCGGCCAAAACGCAGGTACACAGGTCCCTGGTAATCGGCGATGGCCATGGTGGCTGCTTTGGTCTGGGCATAATCACAGGGAACGATCACGGTCATTCCCGGAAGCATTTTCATCAAACCGATATCTTCCAGAATCTGGTGGGTGGCTCCGTCTTCTCCCAGGGTTAAACCGGCATGGGATGCACAAATCTTTACATTCTTGCCGCTGTAAGCAACCGATTGACGGATCTGGTCATAGACCCTGCCAGTGGAGAAATTGGCAAAAGTGGTGGTATATGGAATTTTTCCTCCAATAGTCAGACCGGCTGCTATACCAATCATGTTGGCTTCTGCTATACCGCATTGGATAAAACGTTCAGGAAATTCCTTGATAAACTGGTTCAGCTTCA
>DAORJS010000582.1:0-1685 GCA_035439185.1 Chitinophagaceae bacterium | reverse complement strand
AGCGGAGTTCCTGTTTATAATAATCCTTTTCTACCAGTTCAAAATTGGTGGTGACTGACCGGTACACCAGGAATCCCATGCCGGCAGCGAATACTATAAATGTCAGTAAGAGTTTGTTTCCCCAATTCATAATAATTATTTTAATCAAATTTGAAAGGTCCTGTGAAATTGGTCCGGAGTGTAGTCACCAGTTTTTCACCATTAAACAACCCGATCGTTAATTTCATTTTTCTCTCAGTAACAAATGTTCTGGGCAATACGATAAAGAAGGAACCGTTCGCCTGATCTTCCTGTTTGAGGTGAATAGTAGTGGCACCCACCAGCTCAATTTTTCCTGCCTTGGCGGCTTCTCCGATCAGCCGAAGGGTTACCGGCATATCTTTAATGGTCTTGTTGATCACTTTAATATTAAACAGATTACTCAGGCTATCCTTACCTCTTTCCTGATAAGTAAGTCCCTTGGTACGGATGATGGTACCATCAATATCTTTCCGGCTCAGTAATAAAAGGGCCAGGATACCGGATAAAAGAACCAGTAAAATGGTATAGAATTTCATCCTTCCGGTATAACTGAGTTTCTTGCCATCAGAAATACCTGCTTCGGAAGCATAACGCACCAAACCGGTTGGACGATTTACGGCCACCATCATTTCATCACAGGCATCAATACAGGCTGTACAACCCACACATTCCATCTGGGTACCGTTCCGGATATCAATTCCGGTCGGACAAACTTTTACACAATGAAAGCAATCAATACAGTCACCCAGATTAAGTTCAGCGGTCTGGTTCTTTTTGAATTTACCTCTGGGTTCTCCCCGTTTGTGATCATAGGCCACAATCATGGAGTTCCGGTCGAGTAAAACACTCTGTAACCGGCCGTAAGGACAAACCACGGTACAAGCCTGCTCTCTGAAGAAAGCATAAACTCCATAGAAAATACCGGAAAAAACTATAATGGCAAGAAATCCCACCACATGTTCGCTGATGGGTTCGCTGATGATTTTTTTCAGTTCGTCAATTCCAATAATATAGGCCAGAAAGAAATTGGCGATGATAAAGGACATCAGGAAAAAAACAATATGCTTGGTGAGTTTTTTTCTGATTTTTTCTCCGGTCCAGGGACCGTTTTTCAGTAGTCTTTGCTTAGCAGCATCACCTTCGATCAGGTATTCCAGCTTTCTGAAAAACATTTCCATGAAAATAGTCTGGGGACATACCCAGCCACAGAATAACCGGCCGAATGCAGCAGTAAAGAGAACGATGAAAATAATAAAGGTCACCATCGTCAGACCAAAGATCACAAAATCCTGCGGCCAGAATATTTTTCCAAAGATGATAAACTTGGCTTCGGGGATATTAAAAAGAAAAAGTGGTCTGCCGTTGAGTTTGATAAAGGGAAGGGTAAAGAAGAGTGCAAAAAATCCCCAGCTCACCCAGGTACGGATATTATAGAATTTTCCCTTTGGCTTTTGTGCAAATACCCATTTGCGCTTTCCCTTTGCATCCACAGTGGCAATGCGGTCGCGGAAAGATTCGGGTTGTTGTGGTCCGGTTGTTTCTGTTGTATTGTTGTTCATCTCTTATTCATTTCATCACAGCAAGTTCCGGCAGTTATTGCTAACTGCCGGTAACTTTAGTTACATGGCCGGTTTTTTTGCTGCAGTGTCTGCAACAGGAGCGGC
>DAORJS010000581.1:0-1696 GCA_035439185.1 Chitinophagaceae bacterium | reverse complement strand
ATATGATAAGATCGATGCAGACTTTAATTTTTCCAGTCTGCCAACCTTTCTATACCGTTTTACCATACAAACAGCTCACTTCACACGCTATTGCCGCGATCAACAGTTAATATACCTGCCGGAGGGCTGGTTGCTCGACAGTTTGCGGGTACTCCAGTCATCCGACCTAACATTTGGAAGAAGGTATCAGCTGGAAAAAACACTGGCTGCCCGTTTAACACCCGGTCAGATCCATGCCGTGGAGTACTTTGGCCTGCTATATGAAAAAGAATGGGAACTGACCTATTCTTTGGGCGCCCTGCTCGACCGCTTTTATTCTATCCACCTGGGTGAAATACTGACGGATGAAAAACAACTCAGGGCCTACCTTAAAAAAGCCGCCCTTTTTGACAGGATTGGGATAATTGGTATCTGTAATAAATACCTCCGGAAATTGCACATGCTCAGTCCGGATCAGCAGGCCAAGATCAAAGCAATTGAAACAAAGACCATTGACCCCGATATTCTTGAAAGCTGTCAATTCCTGAAAAAAATCTGGCTGAATACCAATGCCAAAAAAAATAATAGCGAACCTGATAAAATAAAAACCCCGGTCAGGGATTTTAAAAGCAGTTACCAGGCCATCCGGCAAAAGAAACTGAATGCTGATGATCTACGTGACCGGGCTGCCGATCTGCTGGGCATCACCCCCTATGAGCAAATTGCGGTAGCAGCCAGATTAATTATAAAAGACAGTATATTTTCTGAAGCAGATTTTATCCGCATTCTGGAGGATGATTTTGGAATAGAGGCCAGCTCCATGCCAGAGTTTTTTGAAGTGTATCAGTCAAGGGATGAAAAGGGACTATATCGCTATTTTTTCGATAAAACCGGTATCCCCTGTTTTCAGCCGAACGGTGATTTTAATTATGAAGAAGCATACGATTACCTGAAATATGGGATCGTGGAGGCCTTTGTTGGCGGAGGTGGTGGCCGCAGGGATAATGGCATTTATGCCCTCATTAAATTACTGGAACTTCAATTCAAAACAACCCTTGGATTCGATAGAAAACTTTGTGATGTGGGTTATCCCGGTATTGTAAATAGTCCCACCGAAAGAGCCAGGGCCTGGATGAAATACCTGGAAACGTGGAAACTGGTCAGCGATAAATCGAAAGAACCAGTTTCTATTTCAGACTGAAATTGTTTACATATTCCTCCGGTACTGCCCTCCCACTTCATATAATGCATGGGTAATCTGACCTAATGAGCAATACTTCACCGTTTCCATCAGGGTGGCAAAAAGATTACCATTCTGAATCGCTACCTGTCTGAGTTGCTGCAAAGCGGCTTCAGCCTTTCCTTCATTTCTCTTCCAGAATAATTCCAGATTGGTGATCTGCAGCTCTTTTTCCTCTTCAGTACTGCGGATGACTTCGGCAGGTACAATGGTTGGTGAACCTTGCTTGTTCAGGAATGTATTCACCCCTACAATCGGGTATTCACCGGTATGTTTCTGGTGTTCATAATATAGACTTTCTTCCTGTATCTTATTCCGCTGGTACATTCTTTCCATAGCTCCCAATACCCCTCCTCTTTCGGTAAGCCGGTCAAATTCGGTTAATACTGCTTCTTCCACCAGGTTGGTGAGTTCCTCGATAGCAAATGATCCCTGTATAAAATTTTCTGAGCGGGCAGATCCCAGTTCCCGGTTGAT
>DAORJS010000580.1:0-1696 GCA_035439185.1 Chitinophagaceae bacterium | reverse complement strand
GTCTGGGTCACCCCGTTATGGATCAGTTGCCTGAGTTTGGGATTGAAATGATAGGTTGACAGATCAAACTCCTTGTTTTCACTTTCCTTATTCTGCTCCTCATTTCTTTTCAGGATGGCTTTGATCTTCAGCAACAAAACTTCACTGTCAAAAGGCTTGGTGATATAATCATCCGCCCCCAGCTTATATCCCTGGATCACATCTTCCTTCATGGTCTTGGCACTGAGAAAGAACAAAGGAATATCAGGATCCACGTCCCTGATTTCTTCTGCCAGGGTAAAACCATCCATATTGGGCATCATCACATCCAGCAGACAGAGTTCAAATTTTTCCCGCTGAAAAGCAGCCAGTCCGAGCCGGCCATCCCTTTCCAGGGTCACATCATAATCATTCAGTTCAAGATAATTTTTTAATACGCTGCCAAGGTTAGGGTCATCTTCGCACAGGAGGATCTTCGGTTTCTTAGTGTCCATGTCTGGTGGTTTTATATTGTTGACAAATAAAGTTAAAGCATTCCGGTGGTTCAAATGCAAGGGTTCAATTTTTTGTTAAAACCCCGTAGTTTCAATCCTTTACCGTTCTAATTTTGCCCGGCAATCTTTCTTTGCTTATATATAATAAAAACTGTGCCATGCATATCACACCCGATAACCGGTTAAAAAAACTCATTGTAATTGGTGACCGGCTGCTGATCAAACCCAGCCGCCCCGATGAAAGAACGGCCAGTGGTTTGTACCTGCCGCCCGGTGTCCAGGAAAAAGAGAAAGTTCAGCAGGGATATGTGATCAAAACCGGTCCGGGTTATGCTATCCCCATGCCAGTGGATGATGAGCCCTGGAAACAGGAAGAGGAAAGGGTGAAATATGTACCCCTGCAGGCCAAAGAAGGGGATCTGGCCATTTTTTTGCTCAGCGGTGCCACTGAGGTGATGTATGAAAGCGAAAAATATTTTATTGTTCCCCAAAGTGCAATCCTGATGCTGGAGAGAGAGGAGGAATTGTGAGAACCCGTACTTTCACTTAACTTTCAATAAAACTTATTTCATGGCAGATAATGCAAATTTTCTTGAACTTGTCAAAAACGGCTATAGTTTCAAAGGGGAGTGTTTTAAGATCGGGGCAGCCATGCTCGATGGAACGGTAGTGAGCGGGGCCGATGTGCTGATTCCTTTGAAAACAATGAATCGTCACGGACTGATTGCCGGTGCCACGGGAACCGGAAAAACAAAGACCCTGCAAATGCTTGCCGAAGGACTCAGTGATGCCAGTGTACCTGTATTGATGATGGATATCAAGGGGGATCTGAGCGGTATTGCTGCCGCAGGCACAGTAAATGATAAAATCACAGATCGTTGCCAGAAACTCAATATTGAATTCAAACCCGCCGGATATCCCGCTGAACTGCTTACCCTGAGTAATGAAAAAGGGGCCAGGCTCCGGGCAACAGTCAGCGAATTCGGACCTGTTTTACTTTCCAAAATTCTCGGGCTCAATGACACACAAGGTGGTTTTGTGGCCATGATCTTCAAGTATTGTGATGACCAGCAATTGCCCCTGCTCGACCTGAAAGATTTTATCAAAGTACTCCAGTATATCAGCGATGAAGGCAAGGCTGAACTGGAAAAATCTTATGGCAAGATTTCCACTACTTCCACCGGAACCATTCTCCGGAAAGTAATTGAACTGCAACAACAGGG
>DAORJS010000579.1:0-1700 GCA_035439185.1 Chitinophagaceae bacterium | reverse complement strand
GATCAATAAAGGTGAACATATCATTAAAACACTTGAAACACTCAGAGATATCCTGATCAGAAGTGGCGGACATCATGTTAAAAAGCGTTATACATTCCGGCCTTTAGCGATAGCAACCCGGTTTATGATGAGATGATATTGAAGGCTGTTTTGTAACTTTCAGGATGCGAAAACAACTGAAATGGCTTGCTGTCTTCCTGCTGGCTGGCTGCAGCCAATCCGGAGCTGGTAAAAAGCTACAAGGTTGCGACAGTCTGGTGATCACTTTCAATGCACCCGATAAAGATTCCATCATCCAGCAGATCAGTACAACAGAAACAAAAGCCATTCAAAAAATGGCCGGTTTCCTGAAAGGGGAAGAAACCAAATTCTACAAATGCGGATATGATGGAAACATGCTTTTTTTCAAGGGGGGCAGACAGATCATGCCCGTTGTATTCAAATTCCGGGAAGAGGGTTGCCAGACCTTTGTTTATGACCTGGATAATAAATCTGTGAGCAGTTCCATGGGAAATGAAGCCGTGAGTTTTCTGAAAAGCCTGCTGGAAGGGAAAAACTGGTATTAATTCCTTTTAAACATCCTGCTCATTGAAGGATAACTCGATACTGCTGATTCTGGATTTTACTTTCCGGCAATGAACGCCGGCTTTGTCCAGCATATTCCTGGAAGCAATAAATATTTCATTGCCGGCATATTTATCGGAGAGATAAATCACTTCTGAAATCCCGGCCTGTATAATCGCTTTGGCACACTCGTTACAGGGGAAGAGGGCGGTGTATATTCTGCAGCCGTGCAGGTCCATACCAATATTATTTAAAATGGCATTCAACTCGGCATGACAAACATAGGGATACTTGGTCTCCAGGAAAGCCCCTTGCTTATCCCAGGGAAATTCATCATCACTGCAACCGGCCGGTAATCCGTTATAACCGGCTCCCACAATTTTATTTTTCGGATTGACGATACAGGCACCGACCTGAGTGCCGGGATCCTTGCTGCGTTGAGCAGAAAGCAAGGCCACTCCCATGAAATATTCATCCCAGGATATATAATCAGTTCTTTTTGTCATGGAGGGAAGTTAAAAATAAAAATCAATCTCTGCGGGTATCCAGCGTAAATCCTACGGTAGTGCCCAGTCCGGCCGTACTCCGCACATGAATGGTTTGGCCATGCGCTTCAATAATATGTTTACAAATAGCAAGGCCGAGACCGCTGCCGCTTACATCGATGCTTCGTCCTTCTTCCGTCCGGTAAAATCGTTCAAATAAACGGGGGAGGTGTTTTTTGCCAATACCGATACCGTCATCTGTTATTTCAATCAGGATATGTTTCCCGTCTGTATTATAAATACTGGCGGTAATGATGCCGTTGATCTTACCATATTTGATGGAGTTGCCAACCAGATTATTCAACACCTGTCTGATTTTCTCCTTATCTGCAAAAACACTGAGCGGTGCTTCGCAGCCTTTTTTGATCAGGCATTGAATACCCATTACATCAGCTTTCACAGCGAGGCTTTCAAATACATCCCTGACCAGGTCCTGAATGATAAAATTATCACGATTGAGTACAAGTTCACCTCTTTCAAGCCTTGAAATTTCATCGAGATCATTCAGCAGATGCGTGAGGCGGTCAACATTTTTTGCCGTTTTTTCCAGAAATTTTTTGTTTACATCCGGGTTGGCCAATGCGCCTGCCA
>DAORJS010000578.1:0-1715 GCA_035439185.1 Chitinophagaceae bacterium | reverse complement strand
TTGGCCGAGCTCAGGGGGTTGGAATATGGATTGTACAGAAGGATAAAAGATAGCCAGCATTAGTCAGGACAGGAAAGGACAAAAGCATCCCTTAAATCCCTTAAATTAGAGGCATCAGGGCTGAAGTGACCTGCTTCTTAAATTGCACCATATGAAATTTTCTTTCCAAAGAGTATTAGGATGTATTTTGCTATTTGCAATGTTCAACGATCAAACAGCTGCCCAAAACTGGCGTCCGCTGTTTAATGGCAAGGATCTGAAAGGCTGGACTCAAAAAAACGGCAAGGCACTTTTTACCGTGGAAAAGGGAGAAATTGTAGGTCACACTGTAGCCAATACCCCCAACTCTTTTTTATGTACCAATGATGAATTTGGTGATTTCATACTCGAACTGGAATTAAAAGTGGATGATGCCATGAACTCTGGTATTCAGTTCCGGAGTTTGTCAAAACCCGATTACCAGGATAATCGGGTACATGGATACCAGATGGAAGTGGATCCTACTGACCGGGCCTGGAGCGGAGGTATTTATGATGAAGCCAGGCGCGACTGGCTCTATATCCCCAACCTTAATCCGGATGGAAAAAAAGCATTTAAGAAAGGAGAATGGAACAGGTACCGCATTGAAGCGATAGGTCCGGTATTGCGTACCTGGATCAATGGAATACCGGTATCACACCTGGTGGATGATATGACGGCCAAAGGATTTATCGCCCTGCAGGTACATGCGATATATGGTAATATGAAAGAAGGCATGACCATCCGCTGGAAAAATATCCGTATTCAGACGGAGAAACTAAAACCTTCTCCCTGGGATCAGACTCCCGTAGTCAACCTCCTGCTTAACCAGCTTTCGGGTCAGGAACAATCACAGGGATTCGGTTTGTTATTCAATGGAAAAGATTTTACCAACTGGCGGGTGGCACAAAGCACAGAAACCCCGGCCAAAAGATGGTCTGTACAAAATGGAATGATCCGGATCGCTTCCTCCGATGGGTCAGAAACCGGAAATGATATTGTGACGGTGAAGCAGTATGCTGCTTTTGAACTGGTTTTTGAATTCAAACTCACCGATGGCGCCAATTCAGGAGTAAAATATTTTGTGAATGAGGCTTTCGAAACCGGAGGTAAATCCGGTATTGGCCTGGAATACCAGTTACTGGATGATGAAAAACACCCGGATGCCAAAATGGGTGTGGTGGGGAATCGTACATTGGCCAGTTTGTATGACCTGATTCCTTCTTACAAACAGGAAAAAAGATTTCAACGGAAAATAGGTGATTGGAACCAGGCCAGGATCATAGTGTACCCCAATAATATTGTACAACACTGGTTAAATGGATTCAAAGTAGTGGAATACGAAAGAAAGAGTAATATATTCGATGCACTGGTGGCCCGGTCCAAGTACGAAAAATACAAAGGCTTTGGTGCCCAGGAAAAAGGAAATATTTTATTACAGGATCATGGGAATGAAGTGTGGTTCAGGAATGTGAAGATCAGAGAGATTGGGAATTAGGCTTGCCCGCCACAGCTTTAGCGAAGGCGGGTAGTGGCTAGTGGAAAGTGGCTAGTAGGAAATAAAAAGAGACGTCATTATTAATCTGGATCGTTATACAAATAAAGATTTACTCAAAATCATTCATCATGCCGAATCGTCGTCAGTTTATTCAGCATACAGCCAAAGCCTCTGCTGCAGTTTATATTGCAGGTATGGG
>DAORJS010000577.1:0-1718 GCA_035439185.1 Chitinophagaceae bacterium | reverse complement strand
AGGTGTTTTTTCAGGTTAAAGTGGTTCCTGATCGCCTGTGTGACCGGTGCAATAAAACGTTTATCCGCATGATCGAGGCAAATCACCTGGTACCTGATCACGGTTTCACGGCTGGAAGTAAGCAGGGAGTTAAAAATATATTGCTCAAATTCATGACCAAGCTGGCGCTTGTATAATGGAGCAGGATCATGATGATTAAAATAATCATGAACGGTTTGTTCGTCAAGCCTGATATAGATACATACGGGTTCGGCTACAGACGTTTTCATAAGGTGGTTTTACAGGTTTGGATCAGGGTTAACCTTACTTGTTAACGGTAATTATCTATTTCAATTACACTTAATTGCTCTTATATTCCATGAATAAGGATTAATATTTATTCACCTAAGCATTATTTCTTATTCCGGTAATTTCATGCCGCTGCACCGGGCAGCTGAACAGTCCTGAACCAGAAACGCTCGATATTCTCAACCACTTCCTGGAATTTCCCAAAATCAATCGGTTTAGTGATAAAACAATTGGCTGACCGGTCATAACAGGCTTTGATATCCGCCGATGATGATGAAGTCGTCAGCATCAGTACAGGAATCCTTTTCAGTAATTCATCAGATTTGATATGCTCCAGCAGTTCAATTCCGTTCATGCCAGGCATATTAATATCCAGCAGGATCAGTTGTGGCAGCGGTGTTTTTGAATACTTTCCTTCCTTTCGCAGATAGGCCAGTGCTTCAGCACCGTCACGCACCACATCAATGCTGGTGGCGGCCGGCAATTCACTGAAAGCTTCCAGCGTGAGGAGGATATCTCCTTCATTATCTTCCACCAGCAGTATGCGTATTTCATTCATAGGTGTCGGGTTGGTTTTTGTAAGTCATTTTTTTAACCGGGTTAATCAATTAGCGCATCATTTTATCATAGGGTACAAACGACACATAAAATGCTTCAATCTCATGCATCACTTTGGTGTATTTGTCATAATCAATCGGTTTGGTGATATACCAGTTTACCTGTTTCTCATAACAATCACTGATATCTGCATCTTTATCAGAGCTGGTCAGCATTACGACCGGGATTTCTTTCAGTTCCTCATCCTGTTTTATTATTTCCAGCAGGTCTTTTCCGTTGATCCCTGGCAGATGAATATCCATGAGGATAAGCTGAGGCGATGAAACGTCTTTGTACTTTCCCTGTCTGCGCAGAAAGAGCAATGCTTCTTCCCCGTCCTTTACTATGGAAATGCGGTTCTCCAGTTGCATGTCTTTAAATGCTTCGGTGGTGAGGATAATATCTCCTTCATTATCCTCCACCAGTAAAATATGTACTACATCCATGATTAACAAGATTTAGATGATTGATTCGATACAGGTATAGTCAGTATAAATGATGATCCTTTTCCCGGAATGGATGTTGCACGGATATCCCATCCATTCAATTCACAAATCCGCTTACATAATGCCAGTCCGATCCCGGAGCCTTCAAAACGTCCGTCATCCGGATGCAGTTTCCGGAAAATGTCGAAAATACTTTCCTTGAAAGCGGGGTCAAAACCAATCCCCTGATCTGACACTGTCAGTTTCCAATGATGAGAAGAAGCAATAACTGAAACCGTGATTTGATGAGCTTTCCCGGCACTGAATTTGACCGCATTTGACAGCAGTTCTTCCAAGAGGAGACTAATTTGATTTTTCCTGCCGTAAACCAGTGGCAGGTCCCCTATC
>DAORJS010000576.1:0-1722 GCA_035439185.1 Chitinophagaceae bacterium | reverse complement strand
CTGCTGACTGCCGACTGTCTACTGCCGGCTGCCAACTGAAAATCCTTATCTTTGCATCAAACAACGCAACAATCATACGTTTATCAACCATATCATTCCTCCGGCAGAATCTCGATCTGCTCAATCACCGATGAGGTAGTTATTGTAACCGGACGATCTGTCCAGGCTCTCCCTGTTTGTTTTAATCCCATTTTATCAGTTCCATTTTATCGTTATGTCTTCAACAATAACCAGCTTTTCGTCTGCTCAGCATTACCTCCAGCTCGAGGAACAATATGGTGCCCATAATTATCATCCCATACCCGTTGTATTAAATCGCGGTAAAGGTGTTCATGTATGGGATGTGGAAGGAAAACAGTATTATGATTTCCTGAGCGGATATTCAGCCGTTAATCAGGGACATTGTCATCCACGTTTGCTGGCTGCATTAACAGAACAGGCACAACAACTCACCTTAACCAGTCGTGCTTTTCATAGCAATCTGCTGGGTGAATATGCCCAATATATCTGCAACCTTTTCGGGTATGATAAAGTATTACCTATGAATACCGGTGTGGAAGCAGTCGAAACCGGAATCAAACTTTGTCGCCGCTGGGCCTACCGGGTCAAAGGGATCAAAGAAAACCAGGCACAGATCATTGTTTGTGAGGGTAATTTCCATGGCCGCACGTCAACCGTGATATCTTTCAGCTCTGATCCTTCTTCCAGAAATGATTTTGGCCCTTATATGCCCGGCTTTATCAGTATCCCTTTTAATGATCCGGATGCACTGGCAAAGGCACTTGAGAATAAAAATGTAGCCGGTTTTCTGGTAGAGCCGATACAGGGTGAAGCGGGAGTACTGGTACCGGATGATGGTTATCTGGCCCGGGCCAAGCAGCTTTGTGCCGATGCGAATGTTTTATTTATTGCCGACGAAATACAGACCGGACTGGCACGTACCGGGAAAATGCTGGCCTGTGATCATGCAGAAGTGCGTCCGGATATTTTATTACTTGGAAAAGCACTGAGCGGCGGCTTACTGCCTGTGAGTGCAGTGCTGGCCGATGATGAAATCATGCTCACCATTCAGCCCGGTGATCATGGTTCCACTTATGGAGGTAACCCACTGGCCTGTAAAGTGGCCATGGAAGCCTTACAGGTTTTAGTAGATGAAGGAATGGCTGAAAATGCAGCTGCCATGGGAACATTATTAAGACAGGAACTGGCCGCAATTCAATCACCGTTTATTTCATTGATCAGGGGCAAGGGTTTATTAAATGCCATTGTAATCAAACACAGGGATCCCGAAGCCGCCTGGAATCTTTGTCTTGAATTAAAAGAAAATGGATTACTGGCCAAACCAACTCATGGAGATAAAATCCGTTTTGCACCTCCCCTGCTGATCACTGCATCACAGATCAGAGATTGTGTGCAAATCATTGCAAAAAGTCTGGAAAAATTAAAGGCATAGATCTTTACCCGCTTGGTTGAAACCCAATTGTAGGCAGGAAAAATTCACAGTACAATCTTTAATCCTTTTTTTCAGCCGGCAAACGCATATCAGGGAAGAGAGCCGAAAGCAGCATCAGGATAGATGCTGTTAAACTCAGGAAGAGTCCGGCTTTTTTTACCGGGCATTCACCACCCTGGCAGGAAGATACCATAAAAAAATTCCGCATCGCCCAAGCCAGGTTCAGGGCCACTACCAGCAGGTTCACCCGTTTGGCCCATAGCCTCGGG
>DAORJS010000575.1:0-1722 GCA_035439185.1 Chitinophagaceae bacterium | reverse complement strand
CGACTGTATTTCTACTATTCCCAGGGCAATTTTTTCTCCTTATATTCGTTAGTACAATACAAGCTACATACTATGAAAAACCTCCGTTTTCTGACTGTTGCACTGGCTGTGATGATGCTACTCTCATCATGCGGCATGTTCAGCAATCTCTTCAAAAAGAAAACCGGATGTCCCACCAATGGAAAAAATGTCGGCGCTGAAAAGATTTTAAGCGGCGACCCGGATGGCACTAAGGCAGCTAAAAAGGCGAAAAAGTTCAGAAGTTAAGTTTTCAGGTATGCAGCGGATGAGCGTAATTCTGTGTCTTACAGAAGTACGAATTATTTGATGATCCGTCATTTGAAACCTAAAAACACCTTAGCCATGAGTCTTACCCTCCGTTCCACCCTTGGATGTACCGAATTCGTCATTGCCGACGATGGCGGTCTCAAACAATTTTACCAGGTTGCTGATATCCTCAGCCAGGATCTCCACATCCGCTTTTCCAACAAGGAAGATGATTTTGATGCGATCGACTGGGAATTCCGTTTCAAAGGACATCCCCTGACCCTGCATTACAGTATCTACAACGGCATTTCCATTTTCCCTACCCGCACCAAGGACGCCCAGACCAAAGACAATAAAGCCGTGGTTGAACTGGCCAATGCACTGGAAGGAAAATTATTCAATACCGGATTGAGGAATATTGCCTGAATACTGTCAACAACGAATTTCTACCTCAATTCGAATGAATGTTCTTATTTCAAATCCTGCATCAATAAGATTTCTCCTCAATTGAATCCAATATCCCCAGGTAACTGATATACCTGTCTTCATGGATCACCTGATCCGCAACCGCCTGTTTGATGGCGCATCCCGGCTCATTATAGTGCAGACAATTATTAAACTGACAATCATTTAAGCGATCCCGCATCTCCGGAAAATAATGGGAGAGCTCCTGCTTTTCAATATCCACCAGCCCGAATTCACGCATACCCGGTGTATCAATAAGGCGGCCGCCTCCAGGAAGATCAAACATTTCTGCAAAAGTGGTCGTATGCTGCCCCTTCCCGCTCCAGCCACTGATCTCCCCGGTCTTCAGACTCATCTCCGGAATAATCCGGTTCAGCAAAGAAGATTTTCCAACTCCGCTATGGCCACTCACCAGGGTTGTTTTCCCGAGCAGTAATTGTTGAAGATCTTCTATCCCTTCATTCTTTTCCGCACTTAACAACATCACCGGATAACCTACTGCCTCATACATTTCCTTCCATTGCTGGTATTTATCAAGCTCCTTACCCCGGTACAAATCACTTTTATTGAAAACAATAATGGCCGGCACATGGTACATCTCCGCCGCCACGAGGAAGCGATCAATAAAACCCTGCGAAGTCCGGGGCTCCTTCAATGTAGCGACTAACATAGTCTGATCCAGATTCGCCGCTACAATATGATGCTGGTGTTTGTGCCTTGGACTCTGCCGGTTGATATAATTATGCCGGTCGAGAATTTCCGTGATAATGGCTACATTCTCCTGTTCATTTTCCGCCACTGCCTCCACCCAATCGCCTACTGCCACAGGATTGGTACTGGTAATATCATCCAGCTTCATCACCCCCTTGGTTCGGCCATTCCATAAATTACCGGCCTCATCCCTGAGCACATACCAACTGCCGGTTGACTTATATACAATTGCTTTCATCGGCTGCAATTTACAGGATTGTGGAAGCACTGATGCGTCTT
>DAORJS010000574.1:0-1732 GCA_035439185.1 Chitinophagaceae bacterium | reverse complement strand
TTGTTTAATCTTTAAATTTGCAACTAAAATCTAAAAAATGGCTGATCAACCAAAGAATCCCAATGAAATCAACATCGAGCTTTCTGAAAAAGTGTCAGAAGGCGTTTATTCAAACCTGGCAATCATTTCTCACTCACACTCTGAGTTTGTACTCGACTTTATAAGGCTTATGCCTAACATCCCAAAAGCAAAAGTGAAGTCCAGAATAATCCTTACACCACAACATGCCAAGAGGCTCTTAAAGGCCCTGGCGGACAATGTAAGTAAGTTTGAAAATCAGTTCGGAACCATTCAGGATCCGGAGCCGCCGCAATTTCCTCCTATGTCATTTAACACACCTACCGCCCAGGCCTGATCGCATCATACAATTTTTTATTTTGAATTAAACTAATATGAAGTACCTATACTTGCTTTTTATTTTTATTGTAACGAACCTTGTTCTCCATGCCCAAACTGAATTGCTCACCGAAGAGACGCTTTGGAAACTTGGCCGTGCGGCACTGGAAGATGTTTCTCCGGATGGCGGTAGCGTAGTGTATTCAGTTACCTATTTCAACATCGTAGCCAATAAAGGGAATACTGACTTGTACGTCTGCAAGACCGATGGAACTACCCCTCCGGTAAAAATAACGAATTATGAAGGGCATGAAAACAATGCCAGATTTACGCCGGATGGGAAAAAAATCCTGTTTCTTGCAAATGGTCTCCTTTATTCCTGCAATCCAGACGGAAGCGACCAATACAAACTCGCTGACCTGGAGATGAATGGATTTGTGATTGCGCCTACAAACGACAGAATAGCTTTCCTGCAGGATGTGAAATACCGTAAAACAACTGCGGAAACTTATCCCGGCCTGCCTCTTGCAAACGCCCGTTTGTACAATGATCTCATGTATCGTCACTGGAAAACCTGGGATGATGGTCATGACAGCAATGTTTTTACCGTGGAACTAAAAAACGGGATGCTGGTTGGGGAACCTGTGAACATTGTAAATGAACCATTTGAAGCTCCTGTGGAACCGAATGATGGAATCGAGCAAGTGAGTTTTTCACCCGATGGCAAAATGATAGCCTACAGTTGTAAGAAATACAGCGGCAAAGACTATGCACTCAACACCAATACCGATATTTTTCTGTACGATATTCAAACTAAATCTACCCGCAACATCAGTGGATTCAATCAGGGATATGATAAATCTCCGATCTTCTCTCCTGACGGCAACTCGGTGCTGTGGAATGCCATGTTGACGCCAACTTATGAAGCGGATAAAGATCAACTCATCCTCTACAATCTTAAATCCGGAGAAAAAAAGATGTTGGGCGCTAAGTTTGACAACAATGCCGAACATGCCACTTTTTCAAAGGACGGAAAATTTATTTATTTCATCAGCGCTGTAAATGCCTGCAACCAGATCATGATGCAAGACATTGCAACGGCTAAAGTAAAACAACTCACTACCGGAATTCATGATTACCAAAGCATCCTCGTAAGTCCAAAAGGATTGATCGGCTCAAGAGTTTCGATGACCAATCCGGCTGAAATATATTCCATTCACGGGATGACTGGCGAAGCGGTTCAGTTGACGCAGATAAATAAAAGCGTCTGGGATAAAATCAAAAAAGCAGAAGTTCGCCAAAAGTGGGTCCAGACCACGGATGGTAAAAAAATGTTGGTGTGGACGATCCTGCCTCCGGACTTTGATCCTAAGAAAAAATACCCAACATTGTTGTA
>DAORJS010000573.1:0-1732 GCA_035439185.1 Chitinophagaceae bacterium | reverse complement strand
ATGAAGCCGAAAACACCCGTAAACTCTTACAAGCTGTTCCAGACAGCGCACTGGATTACCGGCCGCAGCCTCATTTATGGTCTGTTGGTCAGCTGGCTTCGCATATTGCAGAAGTCTATAACTGGTTTGATGGCACATTTAATGAGGATATTTTTGATATGGGTGGATACAAGTATGATAAAGGTGATATCAGCAAAGCCTCCAATATCGTTGCCAAATTTGAAGAGAACTATCTCAAAGCCAAATCAACGCTTGAAAACTCTGATGAATCCACTTATATGAATACCTGGCGGATGCAAATGGGTGGAAATGATATCATGCCGCCGATGCCGAGGGTTGTTGTGGTCAGAGGATTCTTATATAACCATCTTTATCATCATCGCGGGGAACTGGTGGCGCATTTGAGAGCTTCCGGTAATACTGTACCCGGATTATATGGCCCGAATTATGAAGAGTCTCAGCGGATGATGGCAGGACAGTAATCTATATTAACCAGCCTGGTCATAAGCCTGTTTTAACCAGTTGAACAGTTCTTTGCCCAGGCTTTTTTATCTTCTATTTTAATCCGATGCGTACACATCGCATTCCAGCTCCCTGATGCTGTTGCCATGCCGGAAGGTGCGACCCCTTTTAAGTTTATGCCAACATCCAGTCTGTCTTTGGTAGAGGGCTGGATCAATTCAAACTGTTTTTTTCTTCGCAGACTTACATAAGCCTTTTTGGGTGACAGCTCCAGATCTGTACCAAATTTTTTTACCTCTGCCATAATTTGGTCATACCAGGGCTTCAGGTTTTCTTTCCCCCTGTATTGATCATTGACAAGATCATCCCCGCTCTCTGCAGCACCTGCATGTGATTGTTTAGCGTAATGTACAATTACATTGGCATTCCCGTGGGTGAATCCGTGTTTCTCTTTTAAAAAACTGACGAGTTCC
This sequence comes from Chitinophagaceae bacterium, assembly GCA_035439185.1. Lineage (GTDB taxonomy): Bacteria > Bacteroidota > Bacteroidia > Chitinophagales > Chitinophagaceae > JJ008. Next base: position 797 of record DAORJS010000573.1, on the reverse strand, counting down.
CCATGTTTAGAAAAACCACTTTTATTCACGATTGCTATCCATTCTGCCAGTTTTTTTCCAGTGGTTTTTTCAATATTCGCAATCTGCGTTTGAGTAGCTTTTTCAACTGATCCTTTTTCCATATTATTTTTTTGGTATAATTAGTAAATACCGATGCCTTTGTTCTCATTTACTTTTCCTGCTTCCTCCCTTTAACATGGACTCATATTTTTCGATCCATTCTTCCATCGACATTTTTGCCGCCAGCTCACCAATCAGTTTAAACGGAATGTCTTCCGGCTTTTTATACCGGATACAGCTTTTCCCCATATCCAGTTTTTTGGGAGAGGCTTTGGCGTGGGCTTCCTGAAACCATTTAAAGAGTTTGGGATCCGCATAAATGCCCATATGATAGATATTGATTGAATTTTTCTGTGAAGCAATTCCCATAAATGGCAGGGGGTCTTTGGGATTACAATGATAACCGGCCGGGTATTTTGAGTGCGGTACCGAATACCCCATCATCCCATAATTCATGGTTTCCTGAAATCCCTTTGACAGGTTTTTTTTGACCACTTTACGGAGTTCCTGCATGGCTTGCCGGCGGTCTGCCGGAATTTCTTCCAGGTACTGGTCTACCGTTGTTGCCTTGGATTGCATACAAGTTGTTTTAGAAATTTAAGATACGAAAAAAGGCAGGCCATGGCCCCAGCTCTTCTTTGTATTGTTTGGCCATGACCCGGGTGATCTGCGCAAGATGGGTCAGATCATGCACCACCCAGGTACTCAACAGATTTCTCAAACTGACTTCACCCAAA
>DAORJS010000572.1:0-1750 GCA_035439185.1 Chitinophagaceae bacterium | reverse complement strand
TTTGCTGATCGTAGACATAGCGGTAGGTTTTCGTGGTCCCATCCTTGCTTATTGGCACCCATTTTTCTCCTTCTTTTTTGTACATCATTTCCTGTTGAGTCTTAAGGTCGCCATGTTCATTGTAAAAATAATACCATTCGGTTTTTACGTTTTGGATATTATCAAAGAATACATGACTTATCATTTGCTGTTTTTCATTGAAGATTTTGAAGTCCCGGGTGGGTTTGTCTTTTCTGGTCTGGGTGAAAGAACCATCCGTGTTCTTTTTGTATTGATACAACAGTACATTCCCTTGGGGATCCTTTCTGCTGAAAATCCGGACCAGCCGGCCCATGGAATCATATTCACAAAATGATTCACTATACTGCCGTATTGATTTTTCAGAATAAAATTCGGAATAAACTACAAGCTGTTCTTTATTGAACAGGACTTTAGCCCAGGCATTCACCGGGTGAACGGTAGAACACAAAGTATCTCCCTTCCAGTAATAGTGATAATTTAAGTGCCATTTCAGGCTGTCGTACGAATTAGCTGAAAAAGAAGAATCAAGAAAACCATCAGGGTAATAGATTTTCCAGGAGCCGTATAGTTTAAAGGCTTGTTGCTGGCTGCCCTCACCCCTGAGAGTATAAGTGGTGGAAACGAGCTCCTTTACCTTCCCTTTCAGTCCTATGCTGATTCGGGTGTACTGGGGGCCTTCCTGCTGGGAAAAAGTGGTAATGGTATTACACAGTATTGACAGGATAAGGATGTATAGGGATTTCATAAGGGTTAAAAGAATTTACTGATTTTTATGAGTTAAGCGTTCCAGTTCAGTTCCCAGTTGATCCAATGTTAATTCGGAAAATCCTGTTTCCAGGCTTGACATTTCAAATTGCCGGCTTCTGTTTTTGTAAAAGATAATCCTTGTCTTTTTCTTCAAACCGAATAAGGGCCGGTACCTTTCCACCCTGAGCCGGCAAAAATCAAAGGGCAGTACCCGCTTATCTTCATCACCCATTGCAGAATTGAAGGAAACCCTGATTTCCCGTTTTGAAGAATCAATAATTACCTGGTTTGGTATTAAATCATGCCGGGTGTATATGAATTTGATCAGGGCGGTAGCGGCAGGAATAATCAAAATATGCAGTAAACTCACATGCAGATTAAGGAGATCCACAATAAGTACGGCAGGAACTACAAACAATAATTCTGACAAAAGGCTTTTAAAGCTCGTCATCAGGTTATGTGGTTTATCGGAATTGTAGATCAGCATCAGCGTAAAATAAAGCAGGGGGTTTATACCTGGCCCAATATAAGATGTACCTTGGTCTAGAAAACTGTCTAATAAAGTACGGGAAAAATTCTCCCTAACTGAAATCCAATTATAACCAGTAGTATAAATGTAAGAATTGAAAAGCCTAAAGTTCGAAGATACCTTTTTAACAAAATTTGCCTATTCTCGTCATTTTCTTTAATAGTGGTATTTTTTTTACTCGAAAGTTTAGACATTGAAGATTTATTGGCAATGACCCATGCATTAAAAGAAAAAATTAATAGAGCTATAAAAAGAACAGAATATATTAATCCGAGAATATTCATCAATGTATAATTTACTAAAAGTGCACACAGCTTGAAAGTTGGCACTTGAAGCATAAATGTAAGAATACTTAGCTCAAAGGTCCACGTTTTTAGCTCTGCTGTTAAAAGCCTGGCCACCTCACAGACTACTTTGACCTTACTTTAAAAATAGAATTACACTTGCATATTT
>DAORJS010000571.1:0-1759 GCA_035439185.1 Chitinophagaceae bacterium | reverse complement strand
AAAATTCAATAATAAACCCGATCGTTGGTGTTACCTGTGCATCACTGTTATTGAGAAAAACAGGAATCGCATTGCTGCCATCGGCACGTATCGGCTGACCGTCGGTAGTCATGAAACCGGTATTGGATGTATTTCTTTTAAAAGTATAGCTGTCCTGCGCCGGACTTTTTGCCAGGTACCAATTAGTTACATCCAGAAAAAGATCAATGGTTGTTTTTTTCAGGTTCCATTTTTTATCAATCCGGATATCACTGGCATGGAAGGCGCAGAGCCGGTTGCTGTTCAAACGACTGTAATCCAGGATGCCCTGTCCCAATGTGAGGTAGTTCAATCGCGAGGCAGTTTCATCGTAAGGAGTGAAAGGGGCCCTTCCCTGGTAGCGGAATTTCAATCCCAGTTCCCAGTTACGTTTGAATTTATATCCACCGGTCAGACTTAATAAATGCTGGTTGTCCCAGCTGCTGGCGATGAGTTGCTGGTTCGTTCCACTGTACTGGCTGCGGTAAAAAGTATAAGACAGGATCCCAAAAAAATGTTTGGTGAGTTTTTTCTGTGCAAAGAATTCAACACCATAAGCCCGGCCATTTCCATTGGTGGTAATTGCTTCATTACCCAGCACATTAAAATCACTGCCGAGGTTGGAGAGAGATATACCATCCCTGACCGATACAGGAACATTGGCATAGTCTTTATAAAAACCTTCAATGGTAAATCGTAATCCGTCGTTGGGCAGGTATTCGATACCGGCGGCATAATGATCGCTTTGCAGGTATTTACTATTCCTGTTCACCAGTACTTTGTTCTGATCTGCAAATCCGAGGATGGTATAAGGGGGAATTTTATAATACCTGCCCACAGAAGCATTCAGGGTCCATTGATCCGCCAGTACATAGCTCAATGAGATCCGGGGTGATAAGGTTTTTAATCCATTATTACCGTCCGTGGTAAAGCTGTTCATATCGGTTCGGATACCGGCACTCAATCCTAAACGGTTATCAAAAAAGCGTTTGCTGAATTGGGCAAAGGCTCCGTATCGCCAGAAATTATTCAATGGACTGGTGAAATTCACCGTGACGGCGGGTTGAATGATATTGTTATTGATATCTCTCAGCTCTTTCCGGATAACATTAAAGGTAATGTTGTCATATTCAGCCAGCTGGATCATCGCTCCATAGGCAATCTTCCAACCTTTTTTATTCAGATTGACATCAAAGCGGAATTTGTTTTCAGTTTCTCTGGACTGGTAACGAAGTGTTTGCTGCGAAGGGATTTTGAGCTCATTGTCCTCATAGCGTTCGATATCATTATCAAAGCTGTTCCGGCTCAGGGCGACATTCATGAAGCCGTCTTTGATCAGTTTTTTCAGACTGATACCACCGGTATAGGTCCACTGATTGATGATGGGATTGGAGTTGAGGATGTATAATTTCTCCGGTGTGGCCTCTTTGATTTTGGCAAAGCTGAATTCATCAATGGCGGCGATACCGAGAAAGGAGAGGGTTGTTTTTTTATTGAGCTGGTGGGTGATCTTGGTCTGGAAGTCCCAGTAATTAGGGCGAATCGGTAAGTCCAGTGCTGAAAAGAGTAATTCCAAATAAGATCTTCTGGCGGAAGCAAGAAAGGTTGTTTTTTTATTTTTTGAGAGTGGTCCTTCGAAGGTCGCGGCCAGTTCGGTGGCGCTTAAGCGGATATTGCCCTGTAGTTTATTGGGGTTTCCGTTTTTTTGTTTGAACTGGAACACGCTGCTCATGGCATTATC
>DAORJS010000570.1:0-1762 GCA_035439185.1 Chitinophagaceae bacterium | reverse complement strand
GGATTCTCGATCCCGAAACTGGAAGCGGATATGGTGAAACTGAACGACAGTCTCTATGCCTGTAAATACGAAACAAGTAATGCCAGCTATCAGTATTTTTTGTCGGAGTTGTCATCTGCTTCAGCGGACCTTTATCAAGTCTGCCAGGTGAATCCATCAGGCTGGAATAAAATTCTGCCCCCTGATTCTGTTACAGCGCATTATCATGAAGATCCTGCCTTCAAGGATTACCCGGTCGTGAATATCACCTATGATGCGGCGCTGGCTTATTGTGACTGGCTTACCCGCTTATATCAAGCATCACCCAAAAGAAAATTCTCCAAAGTGCTGTTTTTTCTTCCTGCTAAAGAACAGATGATAGCAGCGGCAACGGATGGGAAGGACAAGATGTATCCCTGGGGCAATTATTACCTCGTGAATAAAAAGGGTTTCTATATGTGTAATTTCAAAGCGGTGAGTGATGCCTATTTTGAAAGAGACAGTACGGGCAAACCGGTTATTGTGGGGTATAATGGACACTCCGATTTGCATGCAGCGGAATTTCCTCCGGATAAGAATTTCTATACCATGAAAGTGAAAAGTTTTGAGCCCAACCTGACCGGATTATACAATACCAGTGGAAATGTAGCGGAAATGATCGCTGTTCCAGGATGGGCTCTCGGTGGAAGCTGGAACAGTTATGGGGGAGAGATCAGACCCAATAGTATGAAAAAATATACACTTCCATCAGCCGAAGTGGGTTTTAGAATTTTTATGAAAGTCATCAGGGAAAACTGAATCAACTATGCGTATTTGTTTTTTCCTTTTTTTGCTTGTCTGCCAGTCTGCATCGGCACAGTTAAAAGAAATCAATGCAAAAAACGTGGATCGGGAGATGGTGCGGCTCACGGATACATTGTATGTCTGTAGGACTGAAGTGACTAACATGGAATACCGGTTTTTCCTCTCTGCCATTGCGGCCATTGATTCAATGCAATATCATTTGTACAAGGTGGATTCCAGTGGCTGGAGGGATCAGGAATGGAATGGTTCGATGGAAGCCTATTATCACCGCCATCCGGGTTTCCGGGATTATCCGGTGCTGAATATTTCTTATGAAGCTGCCAATGCGTATTGTCGCTGGCTCACGGAACTGTACAACAAGGATGCCAGCCGGCAGTACAACAAAGTCAGATTTGATTTGCCCGATGAAAAAGAATGGGAACAGGCTGCCAGGGGTGGAAAAAGCGATATTGTATATCCATGGGGCACGAATTCACTTCGTGAAACCAGGACTAAGAAATGGCAGGGAACATTTATGGCTAATTTTCGCAGAATTGGTGAGGTTGATATTGTGAGTGATGAAAAAGGGAATCCAAAGTTTGGAAGTCCCGATTCTTTGGCTGAAACCATAACCGGTGGTCTTCATGATAGGGCTTTTTACACCGCTCCGGTCAATAGCTTTTTTCCCAATGCTATTGGGTTGTATAATATGTCGGGGAATGCAGCAGAAATGACTTCTCAAAAAGGATTGACCAAGGGTGGTTCCTGGAACAGCCTGGGGGGCGAGATCAGGATTGGTTATCGTTTGTATTTCAAGCAGTCTTCCCCCGAAACAGGATTCAGGGTGTTTATGAAAGTATTGGAAAAATAAGAGCACGGAATAACTGTATGACAAAAGCGGTAATGCTTATAAGACCAGTTTATTTTAAAGTATGTAGTCTTATGCGACAGCTCTTTAGAAAGTAGTCGAATCATTTGTAGATTTTGCTCAGATCGTTGG
>DAORJS010000569.1:0-1766 GCA_035439185.1 Chitinophagaceae bacterium | reverse complement strand
ACGGCACATCCCCAAAAGTTCTGACGAGATAGAAATACATCAGTGCTCTTACGGTGAGGGCTTCACTCAGGTAATTATCCAGTTGTGCTTTTGTAAACGTATTATCATTTGCCAGTACTTCAGGCGCTTTTTTAATGACTGTATTACAGAAATTGATGGTGCGGTAAAAAGGGCGCCAGTTAGCATTTACATTGGTTGGCTGAATATTTACATTGACCAGGTCAATATCATCAATGGAAGCGAATGTAGCAGGCGCCAGGTTATCAGCCCTGCTTTCACCATAGACAAATAAGAGCTCGGATAAAGAAGGAATATAGTTGGTACGGCCATAGGTACCGCTGGCACTTTCTGTCATAGAGGAATAAATCCCTATCACGGCAGCGCCAACCTGTTCTTTGGTTTTCCAGAACTCTTCTTTGATGATTCCGTCCTGAGGTTTCAGGTCAAGCCATTTTTTACAACCGGCTGTACTGATCAGCAGGGCGGCGGCAAAAAGGTAAATCGGATATTTTTTCATACTTCGTATTAATAATATTTTAGAATCCTGCAACGATGCCCAGGGTGAATGTTCTGGCCGGTGGTGTCATGGCGTTATCATAAGACACCCTGAACGGATCTGATCCGCGGAATGAAACTTCCGGGTTCTGACCCAGGTATTTGGTAAATGTGACCAGGTTCTCTCCCGTGATATAGGCACTGAGTGTTTTCATTTTCAGTTTACTCAGAATTTTCTTGGAGAAAGTATATCTGGCAGTAATGGTCCTGAAGCGTACAAATGAAGCATCCTCCACATAACGATCACTACCCAGCCAGTTGTATCCGCCATTGATCAGCGCTCTGGGGATATCCGTTACATCTCCTTCTTTTCTCCAGCGGCGCAGTACAGCAGTGCTCTGGTTATCGAAATTGTACATATTGGTCGTATTCATCACGGTACCATTCACCACATCATATCCGAGACGGAAATTGAAGAAAGTGGATACTTTCAGATTTTTCCAGGTAACAGAAGGACCAAAACCTCCGGAGAGTTTGGGGTTGCTGTTGCCCAGGTAAACCACATCCAGGTAATTGATATTACCATCATGGTTGATATCTTCATACATGGCATCACCCGGCTGGAAAACATAATCTGCAGTCGGGTAGTTGAACCGCATATAGATGGTTTGTCCGTTAGGGCCGATAATCGGTTTGCCATTGGCACCGATGGCCACCGTGGATTCCTTGTCTTTATAAACACCTTTGTATTTGTACCCGTAAAAAGAACCAAAGGGATTATTCACCTGCAGGAGTCGCAGGTATTCACCGTTCTTGGTTACATCACCGCGTTGATTGGGATAGAATTCAGATATTTCGCGGATGATATTCTCATTGGCAGAAATATTGAAATCAAATCCGATGGTCAGGTTCTTTGTTTTGTAAGGTTGTGTCCATACGGCCAGTTCCCAGCCCTGGTTATCCATGGTTCCCACATTCAGGAAAACAGAATTGAAACCGGTATAAGAAGCGATCTGTAAACCGTCAAAGAATAAGTCCTTGGTCCGGTTGCGGTAAAACTCCAGATCAGCCCTGAACCTGCCCTTCCACATACTGATATTGGCTCCGGCATTTAATCCATGCAGGGTCTGCCATTTCAGGTTACTCAGTTCCATCCGGGAAGGATAGATACCGGCCTGTCCGAGATAGGAAAAGTTATAGGTGGTATAGGTATTATAAAAAAGATAATCGTAACGGGGGGCTTCACCGGCAATTCCATAACTGGCGCGGAA
>DAORJS010000568.1:0-1771 GCA_035439185.1 Chitinophagaceae bacterium | reverse complement strand
GAAGAATATGGGTGCAGCCGGCGTGAACCTGGTAGTGGTCAATAAAAATATTTTGGGAAAAGCTGAACGGCAAATCCCAACTATCCTCGATTACCGCAATCATATTAATGAAGGGAGTATGCTGAATACCCCTCCAGTTTTTGCCATCTATGTGGTTTTACTGACCCTTCGCTGGCTCAAAGAACAAGGCGGTGTTGCCGCCATTGAAAAAAGGAATGAGGAAAAAGCAGCTTTATTTTATGATACACTGGATAGCTTGCCTGTTTTCAAAGGACCCGTGGCTAAAGATTCCAGAAGTAAAATGAATGCGGTATTTATTATGGACCAGCCCGAATTGGAAAAGGAATTTCTTGATCTTTGTAAAAGCGCCGGAATGATTGGTGTAAAAGGTCACCGCAGTGTGGGCGGGTTCAGGGTCTCCATGTACAATGCGCTGACCATTGAAAGTGTACAAGTGTTGACCGGACTGATGAAAGACTTTGCGGCCCGTAAAGGATGATGATAAAATATTGTTTCTCCCGATTGCTATCGGGATTTCAACTTTCAATCTTCAATTGTAAATAAACCATGGCCTCTATCCAACCCTTCCGCGCCCTCCGCCCCCAACCGGAATTAGCCGGACAACTGGCATCCCGACCTTACGATGTACTGAACAGTGAAGAAGCAAGAACAGAAGCTGCCGGGAATCCCATTTCATTTCTGCATGTGACCAAATCAGAAATTGATCTGCCTGCGGATCTGGATATCCATAGCCAGCAGGTGTATGATCAGGCAAAAGAAAACCTGCAAAGATTCATCAAAGAAGGAGTGCTGCTGCAGGAGAACAAACCCTGTTACTATATCTATCAGCTCATCATGAACGGAAGAAGCCAGACCGGACTGGTAGGTGTTTCATCTGTTCAGGACTATCAGGATAATATTATCAAAAAGCATGAATTCACCCGGCCTGAAAAAGAAAAAGACCGGATTGATCATATGCGGACGATTGAAGCGCAAACCGGTAATGTCTTTATCGCCTACCGGGATGTGATGGAGATCAATGCCATCATCAATGGCTGGAAAAATACCAATAAACCGGTATATGATTTTACTGCTACCGATGGCATTCAGCATACTGTCTGGATTGTGGACCGGGAGCTGGTGGTGAACTCTATCACCCGATTATTCGAAACACAGGTTCCATTTACTTATATCGCCGATGGACATCACCGCGCCGCTTCTGCAGCCAAAGTAAGTAAAGAATTACCCGGCAGTTCATCAGCCGGCTATTTTCTCACCACCGTTTTTCCTTCCAGTCAACTGGCGATTCTTGATTATAACAGGGTCATTAAAGATCTTAATGGTTTGAAAACGGAAAAATTCCTGGCCCTGCTTCAGGATGATTTTTATATCACCCTCAGTCCGGAACCCGTAAAACCAGCCCAATTACATGAATTTGGCATGTATATTAAGGGACAATGGTATATCCTGACTGCCCGGCCCGGAACCTATACCAATGATCCGATCGGTGTGCTGGATGTGACCATTCTTTCCAAAAATATTCTGGAGAAATTACTGGGCATTAAAGACCAGCGGACCGACAAAAGAATCGACTTTATTGGCGGAATCCGCGGAATGGGTGAACTGGAAAAAAGGGTGAATAGCGGTGAAATGAAAGTGGCATTCAGTCTTTATCCCGTTACCATTGACCAGTTATTTGATATTGCCGACAGTGGTAATGTAATGCCCCCGAAAAGTACCTGGTTTGAGCCTAAACTGAGAGACGGGCTGC
>DAORJS010000567.1:0-1778 GCA_035439185.1 Chitinophagaceae bacterium | reverse complement strand
ATGAAGAAAAGTGTGGCCTGGCTCACGCCATTTATTGAAGAAGAAAAAAGAAATAATCCCCTCGCCGGTCAGGGTAATGCGCCAAAAGTATTACTGGCCACCGTGAAGGGTGATGTGCATGATATTGGAAAGAATATTGTAGGTGTGGTGTTGGGATGTAATGGTTATGATATCATTGATCTTGGCGTGATGGTGCCGGCAGATAAGATTCTGGATACGGCCGAAAAAGAAAAAGCTGATATTATTGGTTTGAGCGGATTGATTACACCATCCCTGGATGAGATGGTGCACGTGGCTCATGAAATGAAACGCCGTCAGATGACCCAGCCCTTGCTGATTGGCGGTGCTACTACTTCCAGAATGCATACTGCGGTGAAGATTGCTCCGCAATATGATCATGGGGTATTGCATATCCTCGATGCGTCAAGAAGTGTAACGGCCGTGAGCACCCTGTTGAGTAAGGAAAAAGAGGTACTGTTGAAAAAAACACAGGAAGAATATGATGCCCTGCGTTTTCAGTTTGGGAATAAGGATAAAAAGAACCTGATTCCTTACAGTGAAGCCGTGATCACCAAGGAGTATTTTGACTGGAAAAGTTATAAACCCACAAAACCCCAAACCGATGGGGTGAAAGTGCTGAAAGGTTATGACCTGGGTACGATTGCCCGATATATTGACTGGGGACCTTTCTTTATTGCCTGGGAAATGCCGGGTCATTTTCCGGAAGTATTAACGGATAAAATATTCGGGACAGAAGCCACCCGTTTGTATAATGAAGCACAGAAACTGGTACAAAAGATTGTGGCAGAAAAATGGTTCAGTGCTGATGGGGTGATTGGTTTCTGGCCAGCCAGCAGCAATAATGGTGATACAGTAACCCTGCAAACAGACAAAGGAGAAGTGAAACTGGAGATGCTTCGGCAGCAATTGAAAAAAGCGTTAGGACAACCCAATTTCTCCCTGGCTGATTTTGTTTGTCCGGCCGAACTGGGAACAGATTTTATGGGTTCATTCGCGGTTACCATTCATGGGGCCAAACAACATATTGACCGCTTTGCAGCCGAACATGATGAATACAATAAAATCCTGGTACAGGTATTAGCGGATCGTTTTGTAGAAGCTTTTGCCGAATGCCTGCATGAAAAAGTGAGAAAGGAATACTGGGGTTATGATGCCAATGAACAACTTTCCAACGAAGAACTGATTCGGGAAAAATACAAGGGTATTCGTCCGGCCCCGGGTTATCCTGCCTGTCCGGATCATACGGAAAAGTTGAAATTATTCTCCCTGTTAAATGTCACAGAGAATATCGGTATTGATTTAACCGAAAGCCTGGCCATGAATCCACCAGCCTCTGTCTGTGGCTGGTATATTGGTCATCCGCAAAGCCATTATTTTGGTCTGGGAAAAATCAACCGCGATCAGCTGGAAGATTATGCCCAACGGAAGGGCATGAGTCTGGATGAAGCAGAGAAATGGTTAAGGCCCGTGCTGGAGTGATTGGTGGAACTGTTCCTGTTTTTTTTCCACTTTGAAAGACAATTTCATTTCCTCAGAAAGACCCCAACAGCAAGTGTTGGGGTGACAAAATATAAGCCCGTTGGTAGTTTCCAATTTATTTGAGCTTGCAACACTCTTCGACTACGTCATGCCGGACTTGATCTCCAAAGGAGTCCAATGGACCGGCATCTTTTATAGCACATTACTCTTTCCCTCCGAAAGATCCCGGGTCAAGCCCGGGATGACATTATGCACAAGTGTGGCAAGTCTCTAAATAT
>DAORJS010000566.1:0-1779 GCA_035439185.1 Chitinophagaceae bacterium | reverse complement strand
GGTATCGGTCATCAGCTGGTGGAATTTTTCCTGCGCGGTGGTGATCATTCCCGCCCGTTTATAACCGGCAAAGCGACGGGCCCAAACAATGGTGAAAACATCGGGATTGAAGATTTTCCCGGTCTGGTCAGCCACAATTTCAAATGCTCTTTTCTTGAGGTATTTCTTGCGGTCATCAAACCAGTAATCATCCCCTGCTTCCATGAATTTGTACATCTGCTTATCAGCCCAGTACCGCCAGTTCTGGGCATTGGTGATAGAGATGATCGGACAGATATGATCATACTTGCTCCACATGGCCCGGGATACTTCACCGTGTAACCGGGAAACCCCATTGGCCAGTCGCGCAAACCGAAGGGCTGCCAATGAATGGTTGAACTGATCACTGTCGTTGTCATAGAGCTTTTTTACTTCATCGACACTTAGGCCGCAGAAATAACTCATCTTATGACAGAGATAGATATCGTGTTTTTCATTGCCTGCTTCTTCGGGTGTATGGGTGGTGAAGACAAGCCGCTTACGAACTTCCTCCATCTTATTACCGAATTTACGGTAGAGATAAAAAGCGGCAGAGAGTGCATGGGCTTCATTTAAATGGTATAGTTCCGGTTGAAATCCCAGCAGGTCAACGAGTTTGGCCCCTCCTACTCCCAATAAGATAAACTGTGCCACTTTGGTAGCCACGTTAGCATCATACAAACGATGGGTTATGGTTTGAGATACGTAATCATTTTCCGGCAAATCGGTAGACAAGAGAAATAAAGGAGCTGTTTTGAAAGTCTCCGGATTCAGGTACAGTACTTTCACCCAAACCGGGTGCTCATGAATGGTTACCTGGAACTTGATGCCCGTATCTTCCAGAAAACTGTATGATTTTTCATTCCAGGCCACATCAAGTGTCTGATCCTGGTTGCGTTCCTGATCATAATAGCCATATTTCCATAAAATACCGATTCCTATCATATTCTGGCGCAGCTCATAAGCGCTTCTCAGATGGGAACCTGCCAGAAAGCCCAGACCGCCGCTGTAGATTTTCAATGGCTGGTGTGTGGCAAATTCCATGGAGAAATAGGCCACTTTTTTCGAATATCTTTCTTCAACCGGATACGGAACAGAAAAAGCAGTAAAACTCATAGTGTTGTTTTTACACGAAGCTGCAATATTAGTGGAAAAAATTTATCGGGAGACAGGAATCCGGAGAAGTATCCGGCACAGGCAGTTTTGTTGAACATTAAATAACCCGGCAACGTTTGCAGTTGATATTATTTATTTTTTATTATTCTTTCCCGTTGTTTTGGGTTTGTTTTCTTTTTTTCTGGCATAACTGCCATTAAAAGAGCAGTTTTGCGGACGATAGGAACCGCATCCTTCTACTTCTTGAAGGGTAACAGATCCTGAAGAAAAAATAAATTTCAGTTTACAGGGATCACCGTCCTGCCGGTATTCAGCCGTATTGGAACCAGTCATATCCGCTTCACCTTTCAATTCACCACTGCATTTTCCCCCTTTATCAAAATGGATAAAAAAACGGATCTCATTGTTTCTTCTTCCATCCCGGATAGAAACCAGGTTCATCTTTCCGGAAGAATAATCTGCCGTCCATTTCTGCTTCCGGCTCAGGGTATCAATCGGATTGATCAGCTCGGCTGGTTTATCTTCCAGTGCATCCGTCATGACCAGATAATACAAACGGCTTTCGGCATTGAAAGCATATACATCCCGGCCTTCACTCATACTGCCATCCCGGTTCTTCCGGAGCACATTTTTTGTAATCAGATG
>DAORJS010000565.1:0-1804 GCA_035439185.1 Chitinophagaceae bacterium | reverse complement strand
AGCCCTTTGTATATAGCTGGGATGACCTGGTAAAAGAAAAACAAACCTCCTGGACTGGCGTAAGGAACTATGCCGCCCGCCTTCATCTCCGTGCCATGAAAAAGGGAGAAGAAGTATTGTTCTATCACAGTAATGAAGGCACCTGTATAATTGGTATTGCAAAAGTGGTTAAAGAAGCTTACCAGGATCCAACTACCGATGACGATCGCTGGGTGGCAGTAGACCTGAAGCCGTATCGAAAATTAAAGCAGCCCGTCAGTCTGGACAGCATCAAAAAAGACAAGCGACTCAGCGAAATGGCCCTGGTCAGGATCAGCCGGCTCTCTGTTCAACCGGTAAGTGAAGAAGAATGGAAAGTGGTGATGGAGTTAGCGGGGGAGTAGGCAGAATTCAGTCGGCAGTAAGCAGTCTTCAGTTGGCAGTCGAGGGTCGGGATGCCGGAAACGGTAGTTTATTTAATAAACATAAGTTAATCCGGGACCTTCTCAACATTTCAACTACTCAACATACTATATCCCGCCTTTGCTAAAGCTTCCGAGGGCAAAGAAATACCCAATACCCAATACCCAATATCTAATACTCTAATAACCCCTCCTTCGCTAAAACTTCGACGGGCGACCCCTCCTTTGCTAGGGCTACGGCGGGCAAGGCAATATCCTAATATCTAAATATCTTAATATCTTTTTATCCCAATATCATATTAACCCCGCATAAACTAAAGCCACGCTGAACTAATAATACCCAATACCCAATTCCTAATACCAAATACCCATTCCCTCCTCCCTTTAACATTTCCCAAAGGTTACTTTTCTCAGCCTCCGCGTATCAATATACATAGTCACTTTAACCTAAAAAGTATAGCCATGAAAAATGTATTGATCGGGCTGCTTGTTATAGCAGCCGGGACAGGTATTTATTTTTTTGTCATTAAAAAGAAAGCAGAGAAACCCATTGACAAGGGATTCAACAAGGAATTGATTATTGGAAAATGGGCCGGTGAAGAAAAAACTTTGCCTGACTCAACAATCGCCCGATTACATTGGGAATTCAGGAAAGATGGTAATGCATATTTCGCAGCCGGTGATTCCGTAAAAGCGGATACACTTTACTATTCCTGGAAAGACAGTCTGGGGTTACGTATTCAGAAAACGCCTTCCGATTCACTGGAGATATTATATGAAGTCAGCAAACTCACAGCGGATAGCCTTGAACTGAAACAAAACGGGAACAACATTCTGCTCCTGAAATCAGAATAAAGAATGGGCCCTGTATCAAAAATACAGGGCCTGTTTTATGCAAACATTTCATTCCGGCATCATAGATGCCATAACGCCAAAAAGTATCGACCATGAAAATCAAAACCGCCTTACTGGCAGCTATGCTGCCTGCGACTATGTTGCTATGCACTTTTATTGCCTGTGATCATGAAGGAAAAAAAACTTCTTCAGGTCATGTTTACGATGTTTCGGACTCATCTCCGAAAGTGGATGAAATGACATTGACACCGCCTACACCTCCTTTGGAGAAAACCCAGCAGCAACAAACGATCACAGTTGTAAATGATGAAGCATTATTAACGCCAGAGGACCAGCCAAAAAACGAAATAAAAGACCAGAAGTCATTTTATGATGCTGAAGGGTATGATGTAATTGTCGAAAATAAATTTCTCGCCGCCACCCAAAATCCATTGTCCACTTTTTCCATTGATGTGGATGAAGCAGCCTACAGTAATATCAGGCGCTTCCTGCAAAATTGTTCATTGCCTCCGGCCGGTGCCGTCCGGATTGAAGAAATGATCAACTAT
>DAORJS010000564.1:0-1820 GCA_035439185.1 Chitinophagaceae bacterium | reverse complement strand
ATGCCAATATCAAGGCCAATGCCTATGACATGGTGCTGAATGGAAATGAAATCGGTGGTGGCTCCATCCGGATCTACCAAAGAGAATTACAGGAAAAAATGTTTGCGGCACTGGGTATGGATAAAGAAGAACAATTGCACAAATTTGGTTTCCTGTTGGGTGCTTTTGAATATGGTGCTCCCCCGCATGGAGGTATTGCATTTGGATTTGACCGGTTATGTGCCATCCTGGGTGGCAGTGAAAGTATCAGGGATTTTATCGCCTTCCCCAAGAATAATGCAGGAAGAGATGTGATGCTGGATGCACCGGCTACGATTGATCAGAAGCAGTTCACCGAATTACAGATCAAACTGGATCTGAAATAACTGATCCGAATATTTCAAACAGGCTCATTGACTGGCGTGGTTAATCACCGCTCAGCAAATGAGCCTGTTTAATTTTTTAACTACTTCACCCGGTTCTTAGTTACCCATTCATCCCAGTCGTTGCCAAACCCGGTATATTGAACAAAATATTTTCCGCCTTTTTCCTGTAGAATTTCACCAGGGTACCACTGCCCATTCCACTCAATACTGCATGGTTTCTTATTCCCGGTATTGATCCGGCTGTACATAACCCATTCATTCCAGCTGTCATCATATCCGGTATAATGGATCAGATGGAACCCACTTCTGCTTTCTTTGATCACAGCGGGATAGTATTTGCCTTTCCATTCAACCTGAACCTTCATCCCAACCGGGTATTCCGCAAAAGCGATAGGTTTTGTTTTCGATATCGGCACCGTCACTTTTACTTTGTCACTGTAATAATAAAGTTCTCCGGTTACATTATTACCGTTGTATCCCATTACCCGGGCTGGCTGAAATTTGTTTTCCTGTTGCACATAAATATATGTTGCTGCCAACGGCGTTGGATTGGGTTTTACCGGCAGAATATTGAATACAGCTGATTCGGGCATATTATAAAAAACAGTTCCGCTCAGCTGTTTTTCCCGGAATTTCATCGCATCAAATAACTCTGCCTTTACTTCACTCAGGGTGATTTTACCATCTGAATTCCTGTCACCGGGTGCAAAACCGCTCAGGCAGTCAATGATGGTTTGAGAAAAAGTCCAGTTACCGGTGGAAATATTTGAACTGGTGGAAGAAGTGAACGCTATAACAGATTTCCCGGTATTGCTGATTGTCGTTGCTTCTTCGAGCAGGGCACCAGAATAACAGCAGTCGGCCAGCAGCCACAGATTCTTCCCTTTGAAATAGCTGTTAACAGTAGCTGAAATAGTACTGACAGCAAACTCCCTCCCGGATGCATAATCATAGTTGGCAAAACTAACCGGACCGTTACCTGCTCTGACTCCATGGCCGGCATAGTAGAATATAAAAGTGCTGCCTGCATTTGTTTTTTTCAGTAAATTATTCATGGCAGACTGTATACCGGAGAGCGTCGCTTGCTGATCTTTCAGATAGATAATGTTGGCAGCAGGCACTCCCTGTCCGAGGAAAAACCGGTACAGTTCCTCATCCTTCCTGTTTCTGTTATTGAATGGCGCCAGGGAGGGATCCTCCCAGCGAAGCACACCGGTTATCAGGATAAAACTATTGGAAGGGTCAAATGTTGTTCTGGCAGGCAAGGCCGAAACAGACAGATAAAAAAATCCTGAGAAAAGCAGCAGGCTACATTTTTTCATGATAAAAGATTGTAATTGCTAATTACCCGAATTTACTGATTCAACAGGTATTATTTTTCAATGGCCGGTTAACCATTTAATAACTGCGCGAGTACATCAGCCGTTTTTGTTGCAGTTGGCAGCATGGCTGCTT
>DAORJS010000563.1:0-1821 GCA_035439185.1 Chitinophagaceae bacterium | reverse complement strand
CATATTTGTTCTGATCCAGTTGCAGGGTATGTTCAAAACGCAAACGGGGATAGAATAGTGGTGTTACAGTGGAGTCAGTTACTATGGAATCCTTTTTGCCAAGATCATAATGCTGGCGAAGCAGGACGGTGAATTCACTGTAGCGGTTACCGGTATTGATCTTACTGCCAAAAAAATTGGAGGAAAAGGGATTGGCACCGCCCAGGTAAGTATTGATATTATACCGCTCTTTATATATAGGATCGTCGAGAATATCGGTTGTATCTATAATCCCTCCGTTCTCGGCGGCCAGCATTTTATTTCCCAATAATACCAGGTAATTGGTATAACGGAGATTTTTAGACTGGAACCTGGAATTGAACAGATAGTTATTATGATTAGTACGCTGGTTCTGAAAAAATCCTGGGGCATTGATCAGCCGGTATTGAAAGGCAAAATTCCAGTTGGGCTTGATATTCTGGGTATGCATCACTTCAATGATCTGCTCTACCCTGCTTCCTAAAAAATAATTCAGTTCTGAATAAGGGCGGGTGGTATTAAAAAACCTGACTTTATCCAGGGTCCATTTATAAACATCAAAGGCGTGAAAGCCCGGATCAAACCCGGACTGCATCGTGGGCGAAAAAAGTAATGATTTGCTGGCCAGTCCGGTATTTCCAAGATAGATATGTGTTCCGGGTACGGGATAGCGGCGGGTAAAATCATTGACCGATGAATCCAGTTTATAGGTACCCGTGGAATCGAGGTATCGAAAGTAAATAGTGATCGAATCCTCATGTTTATCGCGGCGGCGCAAACTATCAGTACTGCTGCCACCGGTCATGGAGCGGATGCCACCGCCCAGGCGTTGTACCCGGTTACCCAGATTCCCCATAATTTGTTCCTGTGCCTGCAAGAGGCCGGAACCAAGTAAGAGCGTAACCGTCAGAATATATATCGCTTTGTAGCTCAGGAAAATACTTTTAATTAAATGATTTCTACAGCACGCAAAGGTAGGGTCTGAGGGCAAAACAAGGCGTTAAATGCTGAAGCTGTGGCGGCAAACGCCTCATATTAATACATTTTTAATAACTGTAACGGTGGAAGTCACAATTCTCCTCATCACATAATAGTTTTCTAAACCAGGGATGATGGAGCATTGCTGTATAATCGACCCATTTCCCATTCAATTTAATTTTTCTATAGATCAGC
This sequence comes from Chitinophagaceae bacterium, assembly GCA_035439185.1. GTDB lineage: Bacteria > Bacteroidota > Bacteroidia > Chitinophagales > Chitinophagaceae > JJ008. Next base: position 630 of record DAORJS010000563.1, on the reverse strand, counting down.
CGGACACCCTGGCTATAATCCACCCACCAATTCACATGTCCGGTATATAGTGGCTGGATAGGTTTTCCATCGGGTTGGTGCCATCCATAAATGGCGACCCGGTTGGGACGTTTGTCTTTGTTGATGGCGCCGCTGATGACCAGGTCTTTTTTAATCCCGGCGATCAATCCTTTCCTCTCCTTTCGTTGCCCCTCAATGATCAGGTGATGATGCCACATCGTAGGGGTGCTATCACGGAAAGCATACATGGGTACCGGTGGCAGCTTAACAGTCGCTGAACGGTAAATATCATCCACCATTTTGCGGGTGGGCAGAAAACAACCCAGGCTGTCTGCAATTTTTTGTGCAGCCATGGGGGTGATATTGATCCGGGCCCAGTCAGTAGAGGTACCTAATGAAAGATAATCCGGAGACGTATAAAAAATGGCCCGGATGGTTTTACCGGTAACAGAATCGGTCATACTTATCCTTACCGGTTGAAAGCGTTTGAGGAAGGCGGGTATATTTCCCTTCAATATTTCTTTTACTACAAAGGAGTCTCTGGACTGCCAGCCCATAGCGGCGGCTTGCCGGTAAAAATCCGACCCTCCGAGATCAGATTTTCTGGAAGGCCAATTCAAATGGGGACTA
>DAORJS010000562.1:0-1825 GCA_035439185.1 Chitinophagaceae bacterium | reverse complement strand
CCCGGAGAATTCCTGATGTTCAATGGCATCTTTAGTTCCGTTACGGCCTATAATATCTGGTTCACAGTATTGGCCGGCCTGGGTATCATCTTCGGTGCCGTATATACTTTGAACATGATCCGGAAGGTTTTTTACGGTGAAATGAATGCGCTCACTTCCACGGTAAAAGATATTGCCTGGAATGAACGACTGGTGCTGGGACTGATTGTATTACTGATTTTTGTATTGGGTGTATATCCGCGGTTATTGCTGCAGGAGACTGAGCAGGCAGCGGGACTGATCAACGAAAAATTTGATTTTGTACGGCAGGTATTGCTGGAACAAAAGAAGTAATAATTTATGAACGTATTAATTCTATCGGCTGTACTCGGCGTAGTGATGATGTTCAGCGGCATCCTGCTGAAAAGCAAGGCAGCTGTGCGTAATGTGGCCATTGCCGGAATGGGACTGCTCCTGCTGGCGAATATCCTTGAAATGTGCGGTACGGTTTTTTTCCGGATCAATACCGCTGATATGCTGGGATTTGACCGCTTTTCACTTTTATTCAATACCACTGCGATTGCTGCCACACTGATTTACCTGCTCTTATCAGCCAGGGATATCGAAAAAGTGGGTGTGAACTATGCAGAATATTTTGCCCTGATATTTTTCATCATCAGCGGTATCACACTTTCCATCTCCTTCAAATCACTCCTGATCTTATTCCTCGGAATCGAAATCATTTCCATTCCATTATACATCCTTACAGGCAGTGATAAGCGCAATCTTAAAAGCAATGAGGCATCATTGAAATATTTTCTGATGGGATCTTTTTCCACCGGTCTGATGCTGATGGGGATTGCCCTTTTATATGGTGCTACCGGCACATTCCGTACAGAACTGCGGCTGGGTCCTGATCAACTGCCAACGGCCATGATGCTGGGAGGCATGTTATTGCTGATGTTCTCCATGTCCTTTAAAGTATCACTGGCACCATTTCATTTCTGGACACCGGATGTATATGACGGTGCCCCTTCGGTATTCACTTCATTCATGGCCACCATTGTCAAGGGAGCTGTATTCATCGCTTTTATAAAACTCTTTGGTGGTTATTTTGCAGAGCTGCAACCCAAGTGGCAGGTTTTTGCCGGCGTTATCACAGTGGCCACGCTCTTTATCGGAAATATCACAGCGGTCTTCCAGCAAAGTGTAAAACGGATGCTGGCTTATTCCAGTATTGCCCAGGCCGGTTTCATGATGCTGGCCATTTATGCCAACAATACAGATTCAAAAGAAGGGTTGTTACTCTACACAATTGCATATAGCCTGGCTACGATCGGCATCTTTGCGGTACTGATTAAAATGAATGACTATACATTCAGTGGATTCAATGGGTTTGCCAGACACCAGCCCCTGCTGGCAGCCACCACAACGATTTTCCTTTTATCACTTGCAGGTATTCCGCTGACGGCAGGCTTTATGGCTAAATTCTATATGCTAAAAAGTACCCTGGCTACAGGAAAGGGCATGTGGCTGGTGATTGTGGCCGTGCTGATGGCAGCCGTAAGTGTCTATTATTATTTCCGGGTGATCCAGGCCATGTATTTCCGGGAAGCTGATGATCCGAAGATCGTTGTCAGTCCTGTTTTCAAATGGACCCTGGTTGCACTCGCTGCCCTCGTGATCCTGCTGGGAATTTACCCCAACCTCATTACCTTCTGGATCTATTTCTGATCGCTTCATCTTCCGGCATCAGCTGATTCAGTACCTTCGGGCTGTATATGAATTTCCGGGATATACTGGCATTGGCTTTTCGTACTGTTCGCAGTAATAAACTGCGGACTGG
>DAORJS010000561.1:0-1830 GCA_035439185.1 Chitinophagaceae bacterium | reverse complement strand
CCTGAACAAAAAAGCCATTTTCCGTGAGTCCTTGTTTCAGGGAATCGGCGATTTTTTGCTCATCTTCGACAATTAAAATGTTGATTCCTGTCATTTCGATTGGAAGAATTTATTTTCTGTGTAAAAGTAGTCATCAATATGATTATTAGAAATATATATCATTTCCGAATTCACCTGTTAATTGATCAGTAAAAGGTAATCCAAATATTATTTCATCTTCAGTTATAACGGTTCCCCCGCCTTTTGAAGAATTTTCTCTAATATGGATTGCTACGCAGTCAATAATCAGAAAAAAAAGCAGAATAAGAAAATTCAGGACAGGTTTTGAAATGAATTCAGTCAGCCATTCTAGCAATGATTTCTCCGGCCCTTTGCTGTCTGCGTGAATACACCGGTTTTTTATTTTTGAATATAGATAAGGAGGCGCAGGGGCGCGTTTGATTTGATCAAGACTTTTTAGTATTTCTTCAATATTTTCAGAAGCTGACATCATAACTGTTTCTGATAATTCACTGTGCCATTTACTCCATTACCCTATAAGGTTTGCATTTACAAAGTAATTCATTGATCTGTCAGCACAGAAATGACAGGATTAGAATCTGGTTAGAATCAACGGCTATTTACTGATGTTATACTAACATGGTGTAGGACAGCTGCTTTGGTTACGTTACAATCAGAACCTCAGTTTTATATGCTTTAAAATAAATATGTTCCGTTTTCCTGGTTTTTAAAATCGACAGACTTGTCAGGAAAGGTCCTTTAATTGTATATGAATTCTCATTTATATCCTTTTTTTCATGGATGTGTTATAATTTTATTTTTAAAGGAAAATCATTTATGAAACGGACACTTCTGGTTTTTCTGATTTTGTTAGTAACAACTACTATTAATGCAACTAGAAAACCTGCATTAGAATATTATCAGATTACTGTTTACCATTATGTCTCCGATAGCCAGGCCGTGTTGATTGAGCAATACCTGCAGGAAGCATTGATTCCCGCACTTCACCGGAATGGGATCAGCAATGTGGGTGTTTTTAAAGCCATTGCCAATGATACATCAGCGAATAAACTATTGTATGTTTTTTTGACTTTGAAGAATTTGGAAAGTCTGGAATTGCTCAATCAGCAACTGAATAAAGACCAGCTATTTCTTTCTTCAGGAAAAGCTTATCGCGAAGCGGTATATACAAATCCTCCCTATACCAGGATGGAAGTCATCCTGCTCAAGGCGTTCCCACTTGCCCCTCAAATGCAGTTGCCCCAATTAAAAGGACCTAAAAGCGAAAGAGTCTACGAACTCCGGAGCTATGAAAGCGCTACAGAAAAAATCTTTGCGAATAAAGTAAAGATGTTCAATGAAGGGGATGAAATCGGTTTGTTCAAAAGACTCAACTTCAACGCCGTTTTTTACAGCAGCGTGATCGCAGGCAGTAAAATGCCCAACCTGATGTACATGACCTGTTTTGAAAACAAGGCCGACCGCGATGATCACTGGAAATCCTTTTCCCAGGATCCTTACTGGAAAAAGCTTTCTTCCATGCCCGAGTACCAGAAGAATGTATCACATATAGATATCATTTTCCTGCGTCCTACCGACTACTCTGATTTTTAACGGGCCGTTACGGTTTAATCAACGGCCCTTGCTCGTAGTCTGTTATTGGCTCCAAGCGCGAACCCCGGCCTTTTTCATACACAGGACTGTAATTATATACCCAATCCATTCCGGTTTTATGCCAATTCATTTCTTTCCTTCTTGATTGGAAAAATGTTCAGTTACATCTTTGGGTCATTAACCATCAATCATTAAACCTTATACCATGCAACGCTA
>DAORJS010000560.1:0-1836 GCA_035439185.1 Chitinophagaceae bacterium | reverse complement strand
CAATGATACTGGCAAAAGCATCCAGGGTACTGCTCAGGATATTCGTATAAATATTTGCCATCTCCAGCCCCTGGGAAGTATCTACGATCAGGTCTTCCAGAAATTCCTGCTCTTCTTCATTCAGTTTCAGAAAATTGGTCCGGGAGAGTTTCATCAGGAGCATTTCGTTCGACTTCAGTGCAGTGACGAGGTAAACCAGGCTTTTCTGGATCTTCATCAGTTCCAGCAACTCTTCATTGCGGCTGCTGGCATAGAGTTTCTGCTCCATCATGTTCCGCCGCTGGTTGATTTCTTTCAGGTACTGCATAAAAGCCTGTGTCACTTTCTCAAAAATCTTCAGCACCATCAGGCTTTTCTTTTCTGTATCCCGGTTGGGGAACGTATTCAGGAATTTTTTGATTGCCGGGTTATCAAAAGAATTTACTGTTACAATCTGGTTGTGGGTAAGAATAATGCAGATCGGAATCGTGATATAATAAGCATCACTTTCGTTGAATGAATTATTCTCGGTAGGGGTTTTGATCACGATCAGCCGTACATTATCATCTTCTTCAAAACGGCTTCTTTCGTCGATATCCAGAGAGTCGGTCAGAAAGTCAATCGGGATTTCAAGCTCAGTGGAGAGTTCATCAAATTCCTCCTGTTTCAGCGGCGGGGAAACATTGACCCATGCACCCGCTTCCGGGCTGTCGATCTCAATGGTCTGGTGGCTGATATTTTTAAAGTACTGTACCAGGGCTTGAATTTTAGGATCGTTTCAAAAGGCAAGCAAAGGTAAGCGGCGGGTCTGAATAAGGAGTAAAAAATCAATCCCCGGTTAGCCTCCGGTCATTTTCCGGATGGATTCCAGATGATGATGGGAATGATAGATAGTGAAATATGCCAATTCACGCAATGTAATCTTGCCCAGCAGGGGATGGGGGGCCAGGAATTGATCGAGCCGCTCTTCATTTTTTATTTTCCCGATAACTGCTGCCATTTTAATCATGGATTGCTCATATTTCCGGAGCCATTTTTCTCTGCCGGTGCTTTCGGGTATCGGTTTGGGAATATACCGGCCACTGGCCTGTCCGCCTTCAGCAAGTTTTGTATGGTACCGGTTCACCAGTTCATCATAACTCCGGGATGGCCGGTTGGGTTTGCCCCCAATGAGCCTGACCATAAAGCCAGGCAGGACAAAAGCCAGCCGGGCCATATTGGTGGAAGTAATCAGGTGTTTGGTTTGTTGAGCAGGTGACCATTTACCCTCCGGTTGCTGAAAAAAAAGATGCCCGGGAATAGACTGACAATATAAATTATATGCTGCGGAAGCCTGAAGGGTTGCTTCACTGATCGATGATATGGTTTGTATATTGCTCATTTGATTTCCACCTGACCTTCAAACACTTTTTCAGCCGGGCCGCATAACCAGATATTGGTATAGTGGTTATCATCCACCCGGTCAAATTCCACACTGAGAGGCCCGCCAATGGTTTTTACCTCCACTTCATTAAATCCGTTTTCATTGTGAAAGCAGACCAGGGCTGCAGCCGTAACTCCGGTACCACAGGAAAAAGTTTCATCTTCCACGCCCCGTTCAAAAGTGCGGACGATTATTTTATCGGGTTCGTTTAATTGTTCTACAAAATTGACATTGATTCCCTCTTCTTCAAATTCGCGGCTATGGCGGATCTCGTATCCTTTTTTATACACTTCATAGTTCATTACATCGGGCACCATTTTTACATAGTGGGGTGAACCCGTATCCAGGATAAAATCATTCTGGAATTTACGGATGGCTTTCACATCTTTCATTTTCAGGGAAACGATGCCATCCGTATCGATCTCGGCTTCATG
>DAORJS010000559.1:0-1849 GCA_035439185.1 Chitinophagaceae bacterium | reverse complement strand
TCCGGTATAGGTATTGATATTTTCCTGATTACAATAATACTGTTTGGCAGAGAAGCTACCGGCCACCCATTGCCAGCTGCAACTGTTACTGGCAAGATCTCCGTCGAGCAAGTGATAATACATCCATTTTGAGGGATTGAGCCAATGCGCTTTGGCTGTTACGCAGCTGATGCTGGCCGTGTACATCCGCAAATGATTATGCATATAACCTGATTGGTACAGCTCTTTTATCCCCTTATCAATGGCTTCAATTCCGGTGTTGGCATTCAAAACCGCCTGTGGAATCTGTGTATGCCTGATACCGGTATAACGGCTTCTGATATCGCTGAAAATATCATCTTCCAGCGATTGCCATACTCTTTGGAAATATTCTCTCCAGGCCATCTCCTGAATCAGTTTTTCGGACTCCTTCAGGGTGTATCCTTTTTTAAGCACAGATTTCAAAACCTGTTTTGTTGAAATCATGCCCCTTGAAATATAGGGTGATAAATAAGTGACAGGTCCATCCACATAATTGCGGTACCGTGCATAGGCGACCGGGTCAATGGCGTCAATTAATTCAAGTATTGCTTCGTAACGGGTTGGGAAATTGCTGATTTGCATATTATGTACAACAAACGGCAATCATTGAAAGTTGTACTTCGGTATACTATCATTGTTTTGTTCGAAAGAAATAACTGATCAGCGCCATATCCTTTAACAAAAAACTATTCAGTTTTGCAGGCCGTTTTTTTTAGAAGCCCGGCACCGGCTGCTGCAATACTTAATCTCCTCCCAGTTCTTTTCCCATTTTTTGCGCCAGTTAAAGGGGCGCTGGCAGACGGGACATATTTTAACAGGCAGGTATTTTTTATTCGTGGTTTTCATTTGTCCAATGCGGCAAGGAATGTATCTGCATTTTCAAGATGTTTATTTCTTTTTTCCGGACTCATCTTATCAAATGTATTCAGCAACATACCCAGTCTGGGATTGCCCCCGAAAAAATCACGGTGTACATGCATAAAGCGCCAGAACAGACCATCCCATATTTCCTGCCAGGGGCCTTTATCCCAATCGCCCATTTTGAGGAGGTAGTTGCTGCCGCTGATATAGGGTTTGGTGGTCATGATTCCTCCGTCGGCAAATTGGGTCATACCATACACATTGGGAACCATCACCCAGTCATAGCTGTCAATAAAAAGTTCCATGAACCAGCGATACACTTCATCGGGGTCGAATTCGCAAAGCAGCATAAAATTGCCAAGCACCATCAGCCTTTCAATATGATGACAGTAGCCGGTTTCCAATATTCTTTTTATAACTGTGTCCACCGGATGAATGCCGGTTTCACCGGTCCAGAATCTGACCGGGATTTTGCGTTTAAAACCCCAGTAATTCCGGGTTCTTTGTCTGCTGCCTTCCAGTATATATATGGCACGGATAAATTCACGCCAGCCGGTCAGTTGTCGGATCAAACCTTCCAATGAATTCAACGGTATCTGGTATTGATTCGCATGTTGTATAATTTTGTCAATTACTTCTTTTGGATCAAGTAAACCGCAATTGATTAACGGTGAGAGGAGGGAATGAAAGAGGATGGACTCTTTTTGCTTCATCGCATCTTCGTAAATTCCAAACTGACTGAAACGGTTATCCAGAAAATCCTGTAACCAGTTTGCCGCATCCTGATGTGTGACCGGATAACGGAAATTGCCGGTACTGCCATAGTGATCATTGAAATACCGGCGGGTATAGTCTGCAGCTTCTTTTGTAAACTCGTTTTCTTCCGGCCAGCGGAGGGCTGGTGCTTTTTCTTTGGCTGGCATTTTTTTCCGGTTCTCCCTATCAAAGGTCCATTTTCCACCCAATG
>DAORJS010000558.1:0-1854 GCA_035439185.1 Chitinophagaceae bacterium | reverse complement strand
AGTCATTTTATGATGCTGAAGGGTATGATGTGATTGTTGAAAATAAATTTCTCTCCGCCACCCAAAACCCCCTGTCCACCTTTTCCATTGATGTGGATGAAGCGGCTTACAGTAATATCAGACGCTTCCTGCAAAATGGTTCATTGCCGCCGGCAGGAGCCGTCCGGATTGAAGAAATGATCAACTATTTTGATTATAGCTATACAAGACCGGAGAATAAAGAACCTTTCGCAGTGAATACCGAAATGTCAGACTGTCCCTGGAACCCGCAACACAAACTGGTACATATCGGATTGCAGGGAAAAGAAATACCCATGGAAAACCTGCCGGCCTCCAATATGGTATTCCTGATTGATGTTTCAGGTTCGATGGACGAACCCAATAAATTGCCGCTGGTACAGGCATCTATGAAATTACTGACTGATCAGTTACGTCAGGATGATAAAGTGGCGATTGTAGTGTATGCCGGTAATGCGGGTCTGGTACTTCCTTCCACCAATGGTGCCAATAAAACTGCCATCAGGGAGGCGATTGATAACCTGGAAGCAGGTGGTTCAACTGCAGGAGGGGAGGGAATTAAACTGGCCTATAAGACCGCCCGGGAAAATTTTATCAAAGGAGGAAATAACCGCATCATCCTGGCAACTGACGGGGATTTTAATGTAGGTGTAAGCAGTGAAGATGAACTGGTGCGATTGATTGAAGAAGAAAGAAAAAGCGGGGTGTTTTTGTCGGTCCTGGGTTATGGCATGGGAAATTACCAGGACAGTAAAATGCAGCAGCTGGCCGATAAAGGAAATGGCAATCACTCTTATATTGATAATATCAATGAAGCCCGTAAAGTACTGGTGAATGAATTTGGCAGTACCCTCTTTACCATTGCCAAAGATGTCAAAATACAGATCGAGTTTAATCCCGCTAAAGTCCAGGCTTACCGGTTGATCGGGTATGAGAACCGGATGCTGGCCGCAGAGGATTTTAATGATGACCTGAAAGATGCAGGTGAACTGGGTAGCGGGCATACGGTAACTGCACTTTATGAAATTATTCCGGTAGGAGTGAAAGATAACTTTTCCGTTTCCGTGGATCCGTTGAAATACCAGGCTAACGATAAAAAAATAACCGGGAACAGTAATGAAATGCTGACCATCAAACTCCGGTATAAAGAACCTGAAGGCAGTACGAGTAAGCTCATTGTACACCCGGTGATGGATGATCATACAACACTGGCAGCAACCTCTGATAATTTTCGTTTTTCTGCTGCTGTTGCTGAATTCGGACTCCTGCTCAGAGGCTCGGCTTTTATTCAGCAGGGAAATTATAATCAGGTATTAAACCTGGCTAAATCAGCTAAAGGAACAGATGCCAATGGGTACCGGGCAGAATTCATTAGCCTGGTGCAGACAGGGACCTTATTGGCGAAGAAGTAGATTGAGGGTGTTTCACCGCAGAGAACAAGAGGTATAAGAGTTTTCGCAGAGATGGGTTCTAAAAGTGATTTTTTTTGCGCCCTTAAAGGGATAATTATTTTTGCTACGCAAAAATTAAAATGAGATTTTACCGCTAAGACGCAAAGGCGCAATGAGTTTCACCGCTGAGAACAAGAGTTACATGAGGTTTCGCAGAGATGGATTTTTGTTAGATATTTTTGGAGCTCTTTGTGAGAAATTAAAAAAATATCTCGCAGCGCTAGCCACGGAACAAATTTCGTTGCGTCTTTGCATGTATTTTCTTTGTGTGCTTTGCGTGAAATAATTCTTTTCGCTTCTTGTCTTACATTTGTCCATGGCGAAGAAAAAACTGGTAGTACTCTCCGGTGCCGGAATCAGTGCAGAGAGTGGCTTGCGCACTTTT
>DAORJS010000557.1:0-1859 GCA_035439185.1 Chitinophagaceae bacterium | reverse complement strand
CAATATTAATAGTAATGCTGGTTCTAAAACAGGTGACATCATTGGAGCCAAAACAGGTACGGTCACACAAACTAAAGCCAGTGCTGATGGCTTTGCTTACACCACTACCAATTTTGATGATGGCTGGACCAGTACCGTTCAGCCGGATTGGGTGGAGGTTACCAAAGGTAATATCCGTGTGCTGCTCCACTACCCGAAACAGGGCACCATCATACCCGCAGATCCTGAACCACATGTAAATAATGCCTGGAATATTCTGGTAGCCCCGCGTTACAACAGCCTGCAGCAATCCCATACTGCCTATATCAATACCTATAACCGGCCATATCTGGGCATGGGAACAGTAACAGATAAAAGCAGCGGAAAGAAAATGTTTGTCGTTTTATTTCGCCAGGGAGAAACCGGCTGGATTGAAGCAATCTGCCCTGATAAGAACAGTTTTGTACAAACTTTTCGTTTTGATCCGGAATCAATTAAATGGGATAGTGAAACAGAATTATTAGCTCCAATCGCCGCAATGGTCAATTATAATAAGTTTGCCATTGCTGCCAGTGATTTTATTGGTAGCTGGACCAGTGATTTTTCAGGCTTTCAGCAACTCTACCATGTGTACACCGGACAATATGCCGGCATGAATGTTAATCAGTCATCACAAACTTTCCAGTTTGGCTCCGGAAATACATACAGCTGGAAGATCATTGCGGTAAACGGACAGGTAGGCAGCATGAATTATGGCCAGGCTAAATCAGCCGGCAAGTTCAGTGTCCCTAATAACTGGCAAATCAGATTTTCGGACATAGAAGGTAAACCTGTACTCTATCACGCATTCTTTTCCTGTATTAAAGGTGGCAGGCTCCTGAAATTGCTGGATGCAAAATATCCGGGATCCGGTAATTATACCATATTTGGTAGAAGCAAATAACAGATGCTTTACCTTCGCAGGCTATGAAGGATATTTCATCGCTGCGGATTGTTTTCATGGGCACTCCTGAATTTGCTGTGGCCTCCCTGGATGCATTGATCAATGCAGGATGTCAGGTTGTTGCTGTTGTAACAGCACCTGATAAACCGGCAGGCAGGGGTATGAAAATGACTGAAACCGCCGTTAAACAATATGCAGTTGCACATGGACTCCGCCTTCTACAGCCGGAGAAATTGAAAAGCCCCGCTTTCATAGATGAACTTCAATCACTGAATGCCGATGTACAGGTTGTGGTTGCCTTCCGGATGCTCCCTGAAATCGTATGGAATATGCCTCCGATGGGCAGTATCAATCTGCATGGCAGCCTCCTGCCCCAATACCGGGGAGCAGCTCCCATTAACTGGGCGGTGATCAACGGAGAACAGCAGACAGGAGTCACCACTTTTAAACTGAAACATGAAATTGATACAGGCGATATCCTGTTACAGGAATCCTTCGCCATCGGGGAAAATGAAACGGCCGGAGAAGTACATGACCGGATGAAAATAATCGGCGCCCGTTTGCTCGTAAAAACCATTCAGGGTTTGGCAGATGGCAGTCTGGAAGAAAAACCACAGGTGTTTTCAGAAAATGAAAACAACAAACCCATTATCCTCCGGCATGCTCCCAAAATATTTACGGAAACCTGCCGCATCAACTTTGATCAGTCCGTTGTCAATGTTCACAATCTGGTCAGGGGCCTCTCCCCTTTTCCCGGCGCATTTACCCTGTTCAATCATAAAACCCTGAAAATTTACCGTACGGAGAAACAACAGCAGGCCCATGATCAGGTCCCAGGCATACATCAAACAGATGGAAAGACCTTTCTTCGTTTTGCCTGTGCAGATGGCTTCCTGCTGGTAAAAGAATTACAACTGGAAGGAAAGAAAAAAATGGG
>DAORJS010000556.1:0-1860 GCA_035439185.1 Chitinophagaceae bacterium | reverse complement strand
ATATAATGAAGACGAAGCTGGACACTGTCTTTCAGCATGGAATAGTCCGCAACGATGGTAATATTCCCCCTATTTTCATAAGCCAGTGTTTTATTCAATACCAACGTTCCTTCATACCATTGTCTGAGTTTACGATGCGGTTTCCAGCCGCGGCGGTCATTGTCTGTCAGTGGACGTGTAAAATCAGGAAGCAGGGTATCGAAGAGCAATTCTTTACCATTATATATGTAAGAAATCAAACCGCCCTTACCTTCACTGGATATAATAGCTTTTACCGGACCGGCGAAGACGGTATAATCTTTAAAGGTATTTTGTACTGACAGTTTGCCCTTGGGTGCTGGTTTGGAAATTGATGGACCTGCTTCTTTCAGGAGCAACTGATTGCTGGCTGCTACCCATCCTGCATTTGCCCAGGCCGTAGATTTCTGCAAAACAAATTCTATATCCACATGATAAGCCGATCCGTTTTGCATTTTGGGAAGCCAGCGGCTGATTGGAAAATCGGCACTGCTACCCGGAGCTACGCTGATCCCGCCGATCATTTCTCTCAGGATAATATTTCCATCTTCCCGGATACTGATAAAGGCCGTGTAATGATTGGCATTGAGTACTTCACTGTGGTTGGTAATATGTACAATACCTTTGGCAGCATCTGTCCAGCTGCATTGAATCGGTTGAAATATTCTTTTGCATTCATACATCGCAGCCTTGGGCTGGCCATCCGCAGTGACGATTCCCTTAATGGTAAAATTGTCGAAATATTTTTCGCCATAATCTCCGCCATAAGCATAGTACTTTACCCCGGCTGAATCTGTTTTCTCCAGCCCCTGATCTTTGAATTCCCAGATACAACCACCGATAATCCGCGGGGTGTTTCTCCATTGATCCCAGAATTCTTTCAGGTTACCGGCACTGTTACCCATGGCATGGGCATATTCACAAAAGAAGATGGGACGATGATCGCCATTGGGTTGATTCGCTAAGAGTGCAGCTGTAAAATCGGAAGGATACATCCGGCTCACCACATCCACATAATACTGATCGAGCGGATTCTGTATCCGGTGTGAATGATCATTGCTTTTGAGGTATCGGGGATCACCGGGGGCGATATATCCTTCTTCTTTCGGGCTACCCATCGCTGGTTCATAATGCAGGGGGCGGGTCATATCAAAATCCTTGATCCATCCTGCCATGGCGGCATGATTGGGACCGCTGCCGGCTTCATTACCCAGACTCCACATGATGATGGAAGGATGGTTTTTATCCCGCATCGCCATGCGACTGATTCTTTCGATATAGGCACCGGCCCAGAGGGGATCATGACTGAGTTTACCTCCGAGTCCATGTGTTTCCAGATTAGCTTCATCAATCACCAGTATGCCAAAGCGATCGCAGAGATCGAGTAAATAAGGATCACTGGGATAATGGGATAAACGGACGCAGTTAAAATTGAACTGCTTCATCCTGCTGATATCCTGAAAAATATCTTCGCGACTAAGCGCCTTGCCCTTGGTAGGATGATGATCGGGGCGATTGACGCCATATAAATAAGTGAGTTTACCATTGATCAGGAGTTTACTATCGCTTTTCCTGAACTCAATGGACCGAAACCCAACATTACAGGTTTTGTATTCGAGTACATGTCCTGTACTATCAATCAGACTCAAAACAAGTTTATAGAGATAAGGATCTTCCGGGCTCCATTTCTTCGGTTGATTGATCCTGGTTTCCAGTACCCCAAACTTCACGCGGTCGAGCCGGGGATGGATTTCATTGAGAATATCATCTGCTTTTTTGGTCAGTGGCTCTTTGAGGATGGCACTGTCATTCGCATCAAACAATTCCGCCTTCAGGATATAA
>DAORJS010000555.1:0-1867 GCA_035439185.1 Chitinophagaceae bacterium | reverse complement strand
CCGCTGATTTTATTCAGGCTGAAATTGAAAAAGGGGAACAGGAAATGTGGGCAAACGGAATTGTAGCCGTGGGAGATATCGGCAATACAGCTGATACTTCAGCGGTAAAAGCTAAAAGCAGGATCCGGTGGCAGAATTTTGTAGAAGTGCTGGGCTTTACAGATGAGAAAGCAGATGAAAATATCCGGCACTATCAAACAGTGGCCAGCGGCCTTCGTGAGGCGTTGGCCGGATTGGCATTGCCGCACCGGACTTCCCTCGTACCGCATGCACCTTATAGTATCTCCCCCCGGACTTTTGAGCATATCAATCAATTAACTGCCGGTCAGATCATTTCTATTCATAATCAGGAACACCCGGCTGAAGATGTTTTGTACCAGACCGGTGGGGGAGAATACCTGCGTTTCTTTTCCATCTTCGGTATTCATCAATCTCCTTTTCCGGTAACCGGACTCAGCAGTATCCGTTCCGTGCTTCCTCACTTTAGTAACGGACAAACCATTTTTCTGATTCATAATACATTCATGCCGGAAGAAGATATTGTTTGGGCGAATGAATATGCAGCGGCCAATGGATTGAAACTGGTATATTGTTTATGTATCAATGCCAATCTCTATATCGAAAACAAAGTACCGCCGGTTGATGTTTTGATGCAGCAGGATTGCCAGCTGGTATTGGGGACAGACAGCTACAGCAGTAACTGGCAATTGAGTATTGCCAAGGAGATGCAATCACTCCGCAAACATTTTCCTTATATCCCCGATGAAACCATCCTGCAATGGGCGACCAGCAGCGGGGCCCGGGCCCTGCAATGGGATAATGAGCTGGGGAGTTTTGAAAAAGGAAAAAAACCGGGCGTCGTTTTGATCAGTGATGATTTTGAAAAGGCAACGAGAGTTTTATAGAAGCTATCTCAAAAGTCGTTTTACGTCATACCGGGCTTGACCCGGTATCTTTCTTTTGATTCGTCTTTCCAAATAGATGCCGGGTCAAGCCCGGCATGACATCACTTTAATCAACGACTTTTGAGATAGCTTCAAGTTAATACCTGTCAGCTAATCCTTAAATGGAAAAATGCAAACGAATTTTTAAAGCTATCCTAAAATCTCTCTCAACACCGGCAAACTCTTCATCGTCCCGAAATCCTGTATATGCAACGAATAAAATGTTTCCAGTCTTTGCAGTAAATGCCTGCGGAAATCATGACCCAGTTTGATCTCCGCCAGTTCTTCCGGCTGCATTACTTTTAATAATTGTGAAACGATGGCGGCTTCTTTTGCTTCCAGAAAATGCGGATGCATGGGTTGTTCTGCTACAAAAATTCCTTCCCGCAGATCGAGAAAATGTTGTTGTTCATTATAATTATCATCCATCCTGAATCCGAAATGAACCGGCAGATGAAGGGCAAAAAAAAGCGGAAGGTTGGCCATAACGGTACCGGATGAACGATCCAGGTGCTCAAACACATCTTCGGTAAATTCAAAAAGTTCAGGGTTGCTTTCCGGTTGCTTCAGGCATTTACCCAGCAATTCTGTCATGAAAAGAGCCACCGCATTTTTGGGCACATCACTGAAAACATGCTGGTACAAATACCCCCATTTGAATTCTTTGATCCGGTTAAGTTGTCTGGATTCGTGATGATATACCACCAGGTCCAGAATCGCGGCCGGCTGAAATAAACTGGCCTTGCCCGATCCTTTTTTGGTAGCCTTTCTGACTCCGTTCACAAGATAGGATTGCTGGCCAAACAGCTCAGTAAAAATGGAAACAACCATACTGGTCTCCCCGTATTTTACGGCACGCAGAACGATTCCCTTTGTTTTATGGAGTTTGTCGGACATTACTGACTGATAAAAAATATTTTCGC
>DAORJS010000554.1:0-1870 GCA_035439185.1 Chitinophagaceae bacterium | reverse complement strand
CCATGGTCTGATAATTTAACAGACTTTCCAGACGGCCCTGTGAAATCTCGGCCTGGTAAGGCGTGTACTGGGTGTACCAACCCGGGTTTTCAAAAATATTACGAAGAATCACTGAAGGGGTAATGGTATCATAATACCCCTGTCCGATATAGTTCGTGAAAACTTTATTGCGCAGGGAAATTTCCTTGATATGACGGAGGTATTCATGCTCACTCATGGCCGCTGGAATATCCAGTTCATGCTTCATACGGATGCCGGAAGGAACAGTCTGACTGATCAGATCCTCCAGCGTTTTCACGCCGATTTTTTTCAGCATGCGGTTGCTGTCGGCTTCATGCGGACCAATATGACGGGCAAAAAATTCGTTGGATTGTTGTTCAAGAAGATTCATAAAAGGAAGAATTCTGTTGTGTCAAAAAATCATATGGAACAGATGGTCAGAAAGATCGGGCGTAGCATCGGAGCAAACAATTCAGCAGGGCCGGAGGCGATACTGCTGTTGTTCAGCACATCAAGACTGCCAGGAACATTGGTGACTATCTTTTAGCGCTGCAAAGTTACGAGCAATACAGGATAATTCAGACTGCTTGTTGAAGCTGGGGATAAGCCGTGCACTGTTTGTTCAAACCTTTTACTGGCGGGCATCCTGTCTTACCTGCGCTTCTTCCGATTTCCTGAGTTCAGCACTGGTTTGGCTGCTGCCATCATGGCTCCAGCCCGGCGGTCCAAACAGGTATTGCCAGCGTTGCCGGAAACTGAGCCCCTTTTTACCAAGGTCTTTCCCGATACTTTTCCATTCATGGACCAGGATATGCAGGGGATCTTCTTTTGTAAGCGGTTTGGTGAGCCCGTAGCGGATGGGCTGGTATTGATTGGCCGGTAATTCCGGTTGAAAAGTGCCAAATAATTTGTCCCAGATGATCAGGAACATCCCCATGTTTTTATCCAGGTAAAGCGGATTGGATCCGTGATGTACCCGGTGGTGGGAGGGAGTCACCAATAGATATTCCAGAAAACCCAGCTTCCCGATTTTTTCGGTATGTACCAGGATCCCCCAGGTCTGGGTGGCGGCATACACAAAAGCAATGTCAATGGGCTGAAACCCGAGCAGGGCAATCGGAATAAAATAAAGAAAACGATATAATGGTTCCAGAACAGATGACCGGAAGCCGACAGTCAGATTGAATTTAGGAGAAGAATGATGGGTGACATGCGTGGCCCAGAAAAGCCGGCAATAATGATCCACCCGATGCAGCCAGTAATACATAAAATCTTCAAACAGGAATAAAACGATCCAGTAGATCCAGGGATTGGCAATCGGTCCTGCCAGCCGATGGGTATAAAAAAAACTGAGTACGATTCCTATCGAAACGGCCCGGAATAAAAGATCGAGTCCACCATTGAGCAACATGAAATAAATATTCTGTGCCGTATCCTTCAGACTATAACTATCCTGTTTCCGCAGTTTACTGATAAAAATCTCAATACCGATTACCACCAGATAAAGCGGTGTGGTGATCAGGATGAGTAATTGTTCCCTGGCGGTGGTGCCCATGGGGCAAAAGTAGGGAACAGTTGGCAGTTGGCAGTCACCCCCAGCCCCTAAAGGGGGGGGAGAGAAGTCGTTAGTCTTTAGTCGATAGTCGAGAGGAAACAGTCGGCATTCGGTCAGTCTATCAGTCTCTTAATAAGGAGCGTTTGTTGAAAAAATGAAAGGCTCAACTAATCCAATTCAAAATTCATCATTCAAAATTTAAAATAACCCCAATCCCTACTCGCCGAACCCCACTTGCCACTCCCCACTTTCCGACTTACCTTGCACCCATGTCCAAAGACCTCCTCACGAACTGGGAAAAAAAATCAGGCGAAA
>DAORJS010000553.1:0-1870 GCA_035439185.1 Chitinophagaceae bacterium | reverse complement strand
ATATCATCAAATGCCTGAGTGATGAGAAAGTTAAAGAATGGGAAGAGCATTACCGGAGTAATGCGGATGCTTATTATGAGGATGATGAGGAAGAGTAGTGGGAAATTCAAAGTACGAAGTTCGAAGTACGAAGTTCGAAGTACAAAGTTCAAAGTTTGAAATACAAGGTTCGAAAAAGTTACCAGGCTCGCGTATTGGCAGGCATTATTCTGTCCGCTCATCCTTTTCCTTAACCTGCTGCCGGAAAATCAGTTAAATTCATTCCGTAAAACAACCACTATGCCCATCAACAAAAAATTATTACTGCCCTTTATTATTACCATTTTAAGTGGTCAGTTATTGGCCCAGCCCGCTCCTCCCAATGAGGAATCACTGCCCACCGATTATCTGCCACGGGATTTTCATATTGGAAGACGAGAGGCGCTGAGAAAAATAATGCCGGATAATTCAGTGGCGGTGATCTTTGCCTATCCCACCCGCACTTTTTCCAATGATGTGGAATATTTCTATCATCCGAATCCGGATATGTATTATTTCAGCGGCTACCGGGAGCCTCATTCCCTCCTGCTGATTTTTAAAGAAGAACAAACTGACTCACTGGGTAACCGCTTCAAAGAAATACTCTTTGTACAAAAGAAAAATGCCCAGGCCGAACAATGGACCGGCAAAAGACTGGGGGCAGAAGGCGCTAAAGAAAAACTGGGCATTAGTATGGTGTATAACGGAGAACAGTTCAAAGATGTGACTATTGATTTCAATAAGTTTTCCAAAATTCTCTATGAAGAACTCCCCAAAGATGTGCCGGACAGTCGCTGGGATAAGAGCGATCTCTATGACCTGATCCAGTTATTCAAAATCAAATCGGCCATGCCGGAAAAAATGACCCAGCAGAACCGTTTTGATCCGCGCTTGTTCAGCAAACTCACCGGACAACTCCGGGAAATTAAAACCCCTGAAGAACTGGACCTGCTTCGCAAGGCAGTGGAAATTTCCTGTCAGGGACAAAATGAAGTGATGAAGGCCCTTCGCCCCGATATGAGTGAACTGGAAATACAGGGACTGCATGAATATGTCCATAAGAAATATGGCGCTGAAGGAGTAGGCTACGGTTCCATCGTCGGTTCCGGAGAAAATGGTTGTGTGCTGCACTATATGGAGAATACCAAGACCAAGATCGGCGGACAAATGCTGCTGATGGATGTGGGTGCCGAATACCATGGCTATACTGCAGATGTAACCCGTACGGTTCCTGCTGATGGCAAATTCTCAGCCGAAGAAAGAGCAATTTATCAACTGGTATATGATGCCCAGGAAGCTGCATTTAAAACCTTAAAGAACGGCTCCAAATGGGCCGATGCCGGCAAGGCTGCCAAAGATGTGATTGCAGAAGGGTTGATGAAACTGGGAATTATTAATGATAAATCACAGGTTGGGAAATACTTTCCCCATGGACTGGGCCATCATATTGGGATGGATGTACATGACCGCGGCAGTTATGAAACCCTGCAAAAAGATATGGTGATTACCATTGAACCTGGTATCTATATTCCCGAAGGAAGTCCCTGTGATAAAAAATGGTGGAGCATTGCTGTCCGTATCGAAGACGACCTCCTGATTACGGAAAATGGCTACGAACTTCTCTCCCATTTTGCCCCCCGCAAAATTGAGGATATCGAAAAAATGATCAGCCAGAAAAGTGCGATAGATAATTTCAAAGTTCCCGAGCTGGAGAGTGGGAAGAAAAAAGGATTCTGAGTAA
Source organism: Chitinophagaceae bacterium (assembly GCA_035439185.1). GTDB lineage: Bacteria > Bacteroidota > Bacteroidia > Chitinophagales > Chitinophagaceae > JJ008. Next base: position 111 of record DAORJS010000553.1, on the reverse strand, counting down.
TTGCCTAATCAAAGGCAGATTACTCAACCGCAAGAAAGGTTCAGGGTAAAGTCAACATAAAAGCCAGCGACATCAAACTTGTTTTCAAAGTAAAATGTCGCTGGCTTATTT
>DAORJS010000552.1:0-1871 GCA_035439185.1 Chitinophagaceae bacterium | reverse complement strand
TCAGTTTCCCTTTTCTTACCTGGGCACCCCGGCCCTGTTGCATGGCCAGCACCGGCTCAGCAATGGTAGTCACGGCTTCCACATAATTCCCCTCCCCTTCTTTGATGAACATGAATTTGTTTTTCAGCGTGGTGGTTTCGATCCGGAAACGCTTGGCCATGAACTGTTTGGTTTTCATATCAACATATACCGCTGAAATGACTTTCTCCGGATTGAATTTTTCAATATGGATCAGCTTTTCCGAATCCAGCTTCTGCGTGAGTTCCTGATCGGTGACTTCATAATTTCCATCGCGGTAAAATACAAGTACTTTATCTTCTGCATCAAACATGCCGAGATACTGTCCTTTTTCATCCGTATTCAATCGGCCGAACTGATCATCAAACCAGAGTTTTTTACCGGCAATAGTGGAGATACCCGCTTCCTTCAGCTTTACTGATTTTATGGGGTAACGCGTAACCGTATTTCCCAGACTGCCCCTTCCCTTGATCTCCAGATCAGAAAATCCAAAATCAAATTCCTTGATCCGGGCACTGCTGGATGAAGATAAAGTGATCTTGACCAGCTCTGCTTCGGCATTGGGGTTTACACTGAAATAATGCACTTTGCTTTTTTCATGCCCCTTGGTAAGATCGTATTCCTTATCCCGGGTCACACCAGTGACATTGAAACGCTTGGCAAAACTTTTACCAGATTCCCCATCCACATAAATCATATTGTAAGTAGTGCGTTCATCATTTTTCTGAAAGACGGCAGCATGCAGGATATCCTTTCCGATAAAAGTTTTATCAGACACTTTCACCACTTTCATGATTCCTCTTTTGGTGAACACAATAATATCATCCAGGTCAGAACACTCAAACAGAAATTCATCTTTCTTTAACCCGGTACCAATAAATCCTTCTTCCCGGTTCATATACAAACGGGCATTGGCAATGGCTACATGTTTGGCTTCGATCACTTCAAACTGCTTGATCTCCGTTTTCCTTTCCCTTCCCTTCCCGTACTTTTTAAGCAGGTTTTCATAATATGCCACTGCAAAATCAACCAGGTTCGCCAGATCATGTTTTACCTGTTTGATCTCTGCTTCCAGTCCCTTTATCTGCGCATTGAGTTCGTCAATGTCCAGTTTATAAATCCGGCGGACGGGTTTTTCCGTCAGCTTGATAATGTCTTCTCTTGAAATATCTCTTCTCAGCTGTTTCTTGAATGGCACAAAGGCCTTGTCAATCGCCTCCAGTACCTTGTCCCAGGTTTCATGCTTTTTCTCCAGTTCCTTGTAAATCTTTTCTTCAAAGAATATTTTTTCCAGAGAAGTATAATGCCATTTTTCCTGCAACTCACCCAGTCTGATCTGCAATTCCTTTTCCAGCAGCTCCTTGGTCCGGTCAACCGATAATTTCAATAATTCCTGTACCCCGAGAAACTGTGGTTTCTGATCCACAATCACACAGGCATTGGGGGAAATGGAAATTTCACAATCGGTGAATTTATAGAGTGCATCGATTGTGATATCCGGCGAAATACCCGGTGCCAGATCCACCTGGATCTCCACTTCTGCAGCGGTATTATCCGTCACTTTTTTTATCTTGATCTTTCCCTGATCATTGGCCTTGACGATAGATTCCATCATCTGGGTAGTGGTTACCCCATAAGGTACACTGCGGATGGCCAGTGTTTTTTTATCCAGCTCTTCAATATGCGCCCGCACTTTTACTTTTCCCCCTCTCCGGCCATTATTGTATTCCCCGGCATCAATCATACCGCCTGTAAGAAAATCAGGATATAAATCAAACTTCCTTCCCCGGAGATATTTCACAGCCGCTTCAATCAGTTCGCAGAAATTATGTGGAAGAATTTTTGTTGACAGG
>DAORJS010000551.1:0-1878 GCA_035439185.1 Chitinophagaceae bacterium | reverse complement strand
CTGGAATTCTGTGTGCGGGAACACCTGAATAAAATTGCCCTTCGGCGGATGGTGGTCTTTGATCCATTAAAAGTAGTGATCACGAATTATGAAAAGGAGGAGGAAATACTGCTGAGTGAAAACAATCCGGAAGATGAAGAAGCCGGTAACCGTGAGATACCATTCAGTGGTGAAATATATATTGAGAGGGATGATTTCATGGAAAATCCGCCCAAAAAATATTTCAGACTGGCTCCCGGGCAAATGGTGCGGCTGAAAAGTGCTTATATCATTAAATGTGATGAAGTGGTCAGGAATACGGATGGAAAGATTACCGAACTCAGGTGTTCTTACATTCCCGAAAGCAAAAGCGGACAGGATAGCAGTGGGATCAATGTAAAAGGCACTCTTCATTGGGTCAGTGCCCGCCATGCCCTGGAAGCGGAACTGAGACTATATGACCGGCTTTTCAAGGTGGAGGATCCGGCGGATGAGGAAGGTGACTTTAAAGAGTACCTGAATCCTGATAGTTTACAGATTATCAATAAAGTATATGTGGAGCCGGCCTTAAAGCAGGCTTCCCTGGGTGAGCGATATCAGTTTATCAGAAAGGGGTACTTCGTTCTGGACAGGGATTCAAATGATAATTCACTGATTTTCAACCGAACAGTAGGGCTAAAAGATAGCTGGGCAAAAAAAGGAGGTTAAAGGGAGGGAAGGGCCCTTTTTGGGGCTGAAATTTCTTGTATCCACATTATCAGTGGGATAAGTCCGAACAAAAAACTTTTTTTTTCTTGTCAATTTGAACTTATTTACTTTTAATTTCAATACTTTCGGGCAATATTTATAGTTTCGTTAACTACATTATGGATTTAACCAAAACAGCGCTTATATGAAAAGATTTATTACCCTTCTTTCATTTATGGGTTTTTTCTTGCTGGTAAGTGTCATGAACAATGACCTCCATGCACAGGAAGTAAAGGAACTCAAGTCTTCCTTTGGCCGTCTGGTCAGAATAGCTCCGAAACTTTCTGAAATAGACCGGAACAGTATGAACGGTAAGCCTTTCGTTATTACTAGAAACGAGAAAGGTCTTATTGCTCGTCAGACTCCGGAAAACATTGCGGCAAAAAAGGCTTTCCTTGAACAACTTAATCAAAGAGTAGGAGAGTCAAAGCCATCAGAGCAAACACCATTTGATCAAAACAGCATTACCAGAAATGTACCCACTACGGGTATTAACTACAATGCGGATGGTATCACCGCAACTGGTTTCGCTCCTTCTGATAATAATATGGCTGTTGGTCCCAACCACATTATTCAAATCATCAACCACTCCAGTGGATCTGCTTTTACAGTCAGAACCAAGACTGGTGTAGTTGTTCAGCCTTCAACCATTCTGTCTTCACTGACCGGTCAAACCGGTGGTGGTGACCCGGTGGTTTTATATGATGCGCTTGCAGGAAGGTGGTTTCTCTCTGAATTTGATGCAGTAGGTGCCCTGGGTGGTGCCTTAAATATTGCTGTATCATCTTCATCAGATCCTACTACCAGTACCTGGGCGGTTTACCGTTTTACAGACGCGACTTTCTTCCCCGACTATCCAAAATATTCAGTTTGGCATAACGCTTATTATTGCAGTTCACAGGACTTCGCACCTAGTTTTGTAGGAAGTTCTATCTGGGCTTTTGACCGTGCAGCGATGCTGGCAGCCGCCCCTACAGCAGCAATGGTAAGGGTTCGGTTGGTCTTAAGCTCTTCTACCACAACCTGGGGAATTTGTGCTGTTTCTATGGAAGGAACAACGCCATCCAATCAGAGTGGTTTTTTTGCATATAACAGGGATAATAACCAGGCTCCTGCCGCACCGTCAGACAGCGTTGGTTTAATCCAGTTTAC
>DAORJS010000550.1:0-1880 GCA_035439185.1 Chitinophagaceae bacterium | reverse complement strand
TTGGATTATCAGCCGTGCTCTTTGGGTTTAATTATGCCCATGATTGTTCGCACAACACTGTTTTCAAAAGCAAATCCCTGAACAGTGCTTTTTTTATTTTTATTTATACACTGGTCGGGGCACATGCCGAAGCATGGCGCTACCGGCATATTCATTCACATCATTATGCCCCGAATGTAAAAGAGTATGATACGGATCTTCAAATCACCGGACTGATCAGGGTGGAACCAGGAAGCGACTGGCACTGGTATCACCGTTTCCAGCACTGGTATGCACCTCTGGCCTATATGACTTATTCTGTGTATTGGGTTTTTATCAAGGATTTTTTGATTTATGCCAGGGATTGCCAGGGTAAACCGGGGAAACCATTTTCATATCATGTCTCGTTCTGGTCGCAGAAAGTTTTTTACATCAGCTATCTCTTCCTCTTGCCGCTATATTTCAGTGGCATGGAATGGTACCTCGTACTGGCCGCTTTTTTGCTGATGCATGCCGTACAATCCTTATTCCTGCTCTTTACTTTTTTCATGACCCACCATGTGGAAGACACGGCATACTTCAAGGCAGATGAAGAAGGTTATATTCCTTCTTCCTGGTTCATGAATCAGGTGAAGAGCTCCAATGATTTTTATCCCTTTAGCAAGACAGCAAATTTCATTTTCGGTGGTTTTAATAACCATATTGCCCATCATCTCTTTCCGCATATTCACCATGTGCATTACCCGGAACTGAACAGAATATTGTATAGGATTTTACAGGAGAACCAGGTCCGGCCCAATGAAACAGGTTTCTTTACAGGTATTTTATCACATCTGGCCCATTTGAAAAAGATGAGTCATCAGTCCTATAGCGTATGAAAATAAACTGGTTCCTGCTGTTACTTTTCTGCTCAGTCAACTGTGATCCTGTTCTGGCACAATCAACTGATTCTCTGCCAAAGGTTCTGGTCGTAAACGGCTATGATCCATCCTCCACCAGTTTCAGAAAGAATAAAAAGGAATTACTCGCTGATGTAGCCGACAGTCTGCGTTATTACCTCATGGAAAAAATGGAAGGAGCTAATATGGGTAAGGTTAGTTTGGCAGAACAAAGGGTTGTCAATTTGGGTGACAGTTCTGGCTGGCTGGACAGTCTATTGCTGCAAAAGCAGGTCAGTTTTGTTATTGTCATTTTGAATGTAGAGGCAGAATTTGTACAAACCGATGTGGATGTGGAACGGCAGGATGATGGTTCTAAAAAGCGAACGGCCCGTTATGACCTTTGTACCACTTTCAATTACTTGCTCGCAGGAAAAGCTGGCTCTTTCATAGAAAGGAAGGAAATATTTTGCGAGTTTTTCACGGAAAGAACAGTCATGAGTGGTTTACTCGCAGCCGGTCCTGACCTGGTAGGAAAAAGCAAATGGGTTTTCAGGTCTGCCCGGAAAAATGCAGCCGCGTATTTTGATTATATCCGGAGCTCTTTACAGTGAGCTTAATCCGGGAACAAACTCCAGAATAAGAGCACCACCCTTCTTCGGGGATCATCAACTTTATAGTCTGTCACTTTGGGATCAGGAAAGCTTTCACCCTTTCCCTGATACATGTACAATACATTTTTAATGTAGATGCCGTTCTGTGATTTAGTAGCCGCAAATTGTTTAAACAGCTGCCATACTGCCTCGGCCCTTGCATTGGATAGTTCTTTATTGAGATCCTTTGCATCGGGATCCTTATTCGACAGGGTTAAACGTTCTTTCAGAGAACGGTATAATGAGGAGCCTTCTCCAATCGTAGTACCATCAGCATATCCTTTAAAAGTAATGACGAGGGAAAGGGGGAAGTCAGGATACTTTGTGGTAAAGCGATCGATTTCAGCAGCAGCCGGTTCAAATAACTTGG
>DAORJS010000549.1:0-1882 GCA_035439185.1 Chitinophagaceae bacterium | reverse complement strand
TATGACCCCAGTAATGACCATTGGAACTGAACATGATCACGATAAAAGAAATCACCCCAAGCACCACAGTAAAGGCAATATTACCGGTTACGTTTGCCGATCCGGGGATCAGTCCAAACAGATTATTGATCAGGATAAAAAAGAATACAGTCAACAGGTAAGGCAGGTATTTTTCCTGCTTGTGACCCAGATTCGGCTTAGCCACTTCATCTCTTACAAAAGTAATTACCGGTTCCAGCAGGCTTTGTGAACCTTTAGGTGCAGTGGTAACACCGGTACCCTGTTTGTATCTTTTGGCAATCCGCAGCATAATGACCACAAAAAGGGTCAGGGCCAGGATCATCTGAATGACATTTCTGGTAAGTGAAAGATCATATACAGTAACAGAAGGATCAATCACCCCATCCTTTACAGCCACAATCGTCTCCGGTTTGAATTTTTTAGGATCCAGACCCATTTTCTCAATATTATGTGCCGTGAGGATCATGTAGCCTTCATGCTCATGCTCTCCATGATGGAAGGCGGAAGACATAAAGCTGGTAAACCCTTTCTGGGGAGAGTATAAAATGACCGGCAGAGGGAGAGATTTGCCGAAAAAATGGAACTCATGTCCATCCAGGACGTGTTCAAAAATCACTTCCCCGATATTCAATTCTTTCTTTTTCGCATCTTCATGACCTTCTTCCTGGTGCCCGGCTTGTTGCTGCGTATGTTCACCTTCTCCATGCTGGGCTTGTGCCGGCATAGAAAAAATCAGTGAAAAAACGCTGAAAACCGCTACAGTAAAGGATTTGATAAGCCTTGATGTCATACCTGCCCTGAAATTTGCCGCAAAGATAAGGGTGTACCCCTGAAATTGGGCCGGCGATCAAAGGAATTTGTCAATTTTTCGGGGTATGTACCTATTCTTTTACATTGCAAAAACTATTGGCCGCAAACCTGCTGAAAGTCAGCACACTACAACATAACTACGAATGCGGCATATTTGGCTTTTGCTCAAATTGCATAGCATGGAGCTGGCTGTAATAACCCCCTTTTTGTAAGAGCTCATCATGGGAACCCATTTCCCTGATTTCGCCTTTATCAAGTACAATGATCCTGCTCGCTTTACGGATCGTCGATAAGCGATGAGCAATCACGATGGAAGTCCGGCCACTGATCAATGTATCAATGGCATGCTGGATCATGATTTCACTTTCGGTATCCACGGATGAAGTGGCTTCATCCAGAATCAGGATGGAAGGGTTGTATAATATGGCCCGGATAAAAGACAGCAATTGTCTTTGTCCCAATGAAAGCGTGGCCCCTCTTTCCATTACATTATAATCATATCCTCCGGGCAATCGCATGATGAATTCATGCATGCCGATCAGTTTAGCCGCTTCAATGACCTGCTCCCTGCTGATCTCCGGGTTCCGCAAAGTGATATTATCCATCACTGAACCGGAGAACAAAAACACATCCTGTAAAACAACCCCGATATTCCTGCGTAAACTATCCAGCTTGTATGCTTCAATGTTGATGTCATCAATTTTTATTTCTCCCTGCTGAATATGATACAAACGGTTCAGCAGGCTGATGATGGTTGTCTTGCCACTGCCGGTATGACCCACAATGGCAATGGTTTCTCCCGGTGCGGCCCGGAAAGAAATATCCTTCAATACAGGGCGGCCCTCTTCGTATGAAAACCAGACTTTCTCCAATGAAATACTCCCCTTAACAGTGGCCGGAGCATGAGTTCCATTATCATCTGCCACATCCGGATTATCCAACACTTTGAACACCCTTTCACTGGCAATAATGCCCATTTGCAGCACATTGAATTTGTCGGCAATCACCCGGAGCGGACGAAAAAGCAGGTTCAGACAAAGAATAAATGCAA
>DAORJS010000548.1:0-1885 GCA_035439185.1 Chitinophagaceae bacterium | reverse complement strand
ATCATACCGAAGTCCCATCCAGAAAGCCGGAAATGCATCTCCAAAAGAAATATTCTTTGGTCTGAAGGCTAAAAAGGTAACCAGCCGATACAAGGTAAAAATAAGCAGGAAAATGAGCAGGAGGTTGATCACCCACAAAATGGTCTTAGGTATGCGGTATTTCCTGAGCATGGCAGAATTAATGGAAGCTGATGCCACGCAAAATAAGCTATTTAGGTGTTTTTACTCCCATTTAGCGTGTCCCATCCCCTTTCTTTAAAATAAGTACCAAGCCCTATTTTTGCTTATATGCTATGGTTGTCTGTCACCTTCCTTGAAAGACTGATCATCTGGGATAAAAGTCTTTTTCGTTCGATCAATACCCATTGTGCCAATCCGGTATTCGATGCCATCATGCCTTTTATGAGAAAACAGCAACACTGGTATCCCCTTTATCTGGCATTGCTGATATTTGTAGTGGCAAAATTCAGGCAAAGGGCTATCGGCTGGATCCTCTTTTTTATACTGACGGTTGCCCTTACTGATCTTACTGGAACCAATATTTTCAAATACGGTTTTGAGAGAATCAGACCCTGTAATGACCCTGATTTACTTGGGACAGTCAGAATGCTGGTACCCTGTCCGGCAGGATTTGGTTTTACGTCCAATCATGCAGCCAATCATTTCGGCATGGCCTGCTTTTTCTTCTTTACGTTCCGGCATATATTGAAGGGCTGGGTGTGGCTGGGCTTTCTCTGGGCCGGTTTGATTGCCTATGCCCAGGTTTATGTAGGGGTTCATTTTCCGGCTGATGTACTTTGCGGTGCCCTGCTTGGTCTTTTATATGGATCCTTAACCGCCTGTATATTTAACCGGTATATTGGCTTTGAAAGGAAAACGCGGGTGTAAAACACTGATTTTATTTTCTGTTATTCAGCAATAAATACCTGGACGTTTCATAGTACCCCAGTGTAAGGTTTCGCATCATCTGCAGTAAACTGTCCCCGGGTTCAGCAGGCAGAAGCACATGGTTATCCAGCAGAGAATAGACGTTTTCTCTTCCCGAGAGTAATTCAAACTTGTAGAAATACCTGTGACTCACCAGGCCGATCGTTTTCTGATCAGGATCGGTAACAAAACAGTGATCTCCGGTTAAACTTGTGTCACTATCCCAATTAAAGACATCCCTCCCCAATGAGTTATTGGTTACCCGTAACCCTGCCAGATGACAAACAGAAGGTATGATATCCACCTGAGAAACTTTTTTATCACTGATCCCGGCACTTAACCAGGGCGCATAAAAAAGCAGGGGTACATGCTGGGTTGTCAATCCCTGATCCGTCCATACTTTTGGCATCATATTGCCGGCATTACCCCTGATGCCGTGATCACCTACAAAAACAAAGAGGGTATTTTCAAAATATTTTTCACGGGCCGCCGCCTGCATAAATACTTTAAAAGTATAATCCATATAAGTAAAAGCATTCATTTCTGCATCGGACCAGAAGCCGTACTTTTCCAATGTATCTTTTGGGAAGCTGCGTTGTTGTATAGCCTGCTCATCTTCTTTTGGTATAGTATACGGACGGTGATTATAGGCGGTTTGAATGATAGCGATAAAAGGTTTTGATTCTTTTTTAAGAACCTGGTTGGCTTCCAGGAACAGATTTTTATCACTGATTCCCCATACATTTAAGACCGGTGAATGGAAATCCTGTTGTTCATAAAGCCGGAGTCCTGCAATATTTCCTTTCAGCACCCCCCTGATATTGGCCCAGCTGGCACTTCCGCCGATAAAATACATTTTTTCATAATCCCTGATATCGTTCAGCATATTGCGCTGATCCACCATCGACAGGTTCCGGCTGGCTGTTTTGATTTCCGAAACATCCGGTATGCCAGTCAT
>DAORJS010000547.1:0-1894 GCA_035439185.1 Chitinophagaceae bacterium | reverse complement strand
ATTATTTACTCAATGGTACCAAAAACTGGATCACCAATGGGGGCACCGCTTCCTGTTATCTGGTGATGGCGCAGACTGATCCTGCCAAGGGCTCCAAAGGGATCAACTGCCTGATCGTGGAAAAAGACTGGCCGGGAGTAGTGGTTGCCGCTAAGGAAAATAAACTAGGAATCCGGGGCAGTGATACCCATACAGTAATGTTCAATGATGTAAAAGTGCCCAAGGCCAACCGGATCGGAGAAGATGGATTCGGATTCAAATTCGCCATGAAGACCCTGGCAGGTGGGCGTATCGGAATAGCCTCCCAGGCCCTGGGTATTGCCAGCGGTGCTTATGAACTGGCAAAGGAATATGCCAAAACCAGAAAGGCGTTTGGTACCGAGATCATGAATCATCAGGCCATTGCTTTTAAACTGGCAGATATGGCTACAAAAATAGAGGCGGCCCGTTTATTATGCCTGAAAGCTGCCTGGGAAAAAGATCAGCATATTGATTATACCCTCAGTTCTTCCATGGCCAAAGTATATGCTTCGGAAACCGCCATGTGGACGGCCGTTGAAGCGGTACAGGTTCATGGGGGGTATGGGTTTGTAAAAGAGTACCATGTGGAAAGACTGATGCGGGATGCCAAGATCACCCAGATCTATGAAGGTACCAGTGAGGTACAACGGATCGTGATCAGCAGGGCTATTCTGAAATAATTGTCAGAAACAGTTCATGTATTCCTGCATGATGCGTTTCCAGACTGCCAGTTTTTCTTCGGTGCTGTTCAGCTTGCTGTCATAGAAATAACCAGGCTCACGGTTATATAATTTTTGGGCTAACTCCTTGCATCGGCTGAATTTGATAGTGGTGAATGAACCAAAGCCATCGCCTTCATATTTTGGATGATTGATATCTTCTGCGTATTCGGTAAATCGTGGACTGCTTACATAATAGCCGGTTTCTCCCCTGGCATTTTTCCATTCATAAATAGCTAAGCTGTCATTCCCGAAATACTGTTGTACGAGGCAGTTTTCGTATCGCTCTTTATCATCATACCCATATCGGAGATCCTTGAATAAATAGTTCTTTCCTGCAATGATCACCCGGCTGATGATAGCAGGATTATATCCGTTTTTCTCCGTGATGGTACTGCTGGTCCGGCTTCTTTTTTTCCTGGATATTTCCGTGGTAGTCGTCTCAATATAAATAAGCCCGTTATTTTCCCCCGTCATATTCAGCCCGGTGATCCTGCCTTCCAGTTTATTTCCCAGTTTCAAGACCACGGTACCCTCGATTTCCTGTGACCTGGCAGAAAAAAATGAAAGCAGGAGGGTTGAAATGAGCAGGAACCTTGATGACTTCATGCGTTGAATTTATGCAATGATATCACAGAACGGTTGAAACAGTATACCGGGACAATGGTATTTTTGCCTGGCTTATGGCAATACAAACAAAAAACTATCACCGCCTATTGGAGGAACTGGGGTCTTCAGTTACCCTTGTTGCAGTGTCCAAAACCAAGCCGGTAGCTGATATAATGGCACTCTATCAGGAAGGCCAAAGAGATTTTGGCGAAAACTATGTGCAGGAATTGCTGGAGAAAGCCCCGCAATTACCGGCAGACATCCGCTGGCATTTTATAGGCCACCTCCAAACCAATAAAGTAAAGTTAATCCTCCCGGTAGTGCAACTCATCCATGGAGTGGACAGTCTGAAATTGCTGAAGGAGATCAATAAGCAGGCAGTGAAGAGCGGAAAGCAGATTAATTGTCTGTTGCAGGTTCATATTGCACAGGAGGAAACCAAGTTCGGTTTGGATGAAGCCGAGCTCAGCCAATTACTGCAAACAGTAGTGGCAGAAGGGATGGACCAGGTGCGGATCTGTGGTTTGATGGGAATGGCCAGCTTT
>DAORJS010000546.1:0-1905 GCA_035439185.1 Chitinophagaceae bacterium | reverse complement strand
TGTTTTGCATAGTACCAAATATCACCCTATCTTTGATACAGATTCAGGACAATGAGAACAATCGCACCATATTTTATTATTCCTTTTACCTGGCTGATATTGGCAAACGGATTTGAATATTCGGGTCGTTTGACCGGTCATGCTGCCGGCTCATATAAAGCCGATAGTCTGTTTCAAAAAATATCGCAATTGGATAAGAAGGTATTCGATGCATTCAACCGGAGGGATACTGTTTTATTTGCCTCAATGTTCAGTAAAGACCTTGAATTTTTTCATGATAAAGCCGGCTTGACAGGATATAAAGAAACCACGGATTTTTTGCAATCAACAATCAGGAATGGAAGTGACTTGCAAAGAACATTGGTTCCGGGTACGATGGAAGTTTATCCGGTTCCGGGTTATGGTGCCATTCAAACAGGTACGCATGAGTTTTGCCATACTGAACAAAACAAAAAAGATTGTGGTCGTTTCAAATTCCTGCATATATGGAAACAAACCGGTGATCATTGGCAGATAACCAGGGTTATCAGTTATGATCATTGATACTAATTATACCCAAATGATTCAGCAGCCATGAATATAGAAAACACACAGAGCCAGATGCGGAAGGGGATACTTGAATTCTGTATCCTTTCCATTATCAGGCGGGGCGAGGCCTATCCCAGTGATATTGTGGAAGAGATGAAAGCCGCCAACCTGCAGATACTGGAAGGAACACTTTATCCACTGCTCACCAGGCTTAAAAACGCAGACATGCTTACTTACCGCTGGGTGGAAAGCAATTCCGGTCCGCCGAGAAAATATTTTTCCCTTACTGAAAAAGGAGAAATCTTTTACGGAGAACTGGAACAGACCTGGAATGAATTGTCGAACGGGGTGAATACCCTCACCAGTAAAAAGCAGGATGAGCCTTTAAACAGTCAATAAACCAACTGGTTCGCCGGTACCTGGTACCGCGGACTCACTTCAACCAAATACATGTCGCATGAAAAAGATCATTAACATCAACCTCAGCGGAAGGGTCATCCCGATCGAAGATATTGCGTATGAAAAATTACAGCAGTATATAGAAAGTCTTCGCCGCTATTTCGCCAATGAAGAAGGGCGCGATGAGATCATCAATGATATTGAAGGAAGGATTGCCGAACTGATGAGTGATAAAGTACGGAAAGGAGCCGAATCCATTACGGACAGTGATGTGGAGGAAATCATCAGCTCCATGGGAAGAGTAGAAGACTTTGAAGCGGCTGATCAGGAAGCAGCAGCCTCGGGAACCACGGCTTCGGCCAGTTCAACTGCAGGTGCAAACCCTGGATCAGCAGCCAGCGACCCTGGTTTTACTGCCCCTCCTCCCCGGAAAGAAAAAGGGAGACTCTACCGCGATACCAATGATAAATTTATCGGCGGCGTCTGCAGTGGTATTGCTGCCTATATGAATGTAGACCCGGCCATTGTCAGGATACTTTTTGCCATTATCAGCTTTGGCGGGTTTGGTTTTGGATTCCTCGCCTATATTATATTATGGATCGTGTTACCACCCAAAGACCTGGAAGGTTTTATTGGAAAAAGATTGTACCGTAATCCGGATGACAAAGTAATTGGTGGAGTAGCCGGCGGACTGGCAGCCTATCTCGGTAAAAGCACAAGTGTGATCCGGCTGGTATTTGCAGGTCCGCTGATCCTGAGTCTGATTTTCAGGTTCATCGACAATTATGCCTGGGATAATGATATAGACTGGGCCTGGAATATTGGCTTTGGATCTTTAACAGGAACCTTTATCCTGGCCTATATCATTCTCTGGATCGTTTTACCTGAAGCGGTGAGTGATTACCAGAAAATGGAAATGCGTGGTGAAACCGTTGATATCAACCGGATCAGACAGAATGTGAGGGAGGGAATGGATAG
>DAORJS010000545.1:0-1909 GCA_035439185.1 Chitinophagaceae bacterium | reverse complement strand
CCGCTGATTTTATTCAGGCTGAAATTGAAAAAGGGGAACAGGAAATGTGGGCAAATGGAATCGTAGCCGTGGGAGATATCGGCAATACAGCTGATACATTGGCCATAAAAGTAAAAAGCGGCATCCGGTGGCAGAATTTTGTAGAAGTGCTGGGCTTTACCGATGAAAAAGCTGATGAAAATATCCGGCATTATAAATCAGTAGCTGCCAACCTCCGTGAAGCATTGGCAGAATCTGATTTACCGCACCGGACTTCCCTGGTGCCGCATGCGCCTTATAGTATCTCTCCCCTGACTTTTGAGCATATCAATCAATTAACTGCCGGTCAGATCATTTCTATTCATAATCAGGAACACCCGGCTGAAGATGTTTTGTACCAGACCGGTGGGGGAGAATACCTGCGTTTCTTTTCCATCTTCGGTATTCATCAATCTCCTTTTCCGGTAACCGGACTCAGCAGTATCCGTTCCGTGCTTCCTCACTTTAATAAGGGACAAACCATCTTTCTGATACATAATACATTCATGCCGGAAGAAGATATTGTTTGGGCGAATGAATATGCAGTAGCCAATGGATTGAAACTGGTTTATTGTTTATGTATCAATGCCAATCTCTATATCGAAAACAAAGTGCCGCCGGTTGATGTATTGATGCAGCAGGATTGCCAGCTGGTATTGGGAACAGACAGCTATAGCAGCAACTGGCAATTGAGTATTGCCAAAGAGATGCAATCACTCCGCAAACATTTTCCTTATATCCCCGATGAAACCATCCTGCAATGGGCGACCAGCAGCGGGGCCCGGGCCCTGCAATGGGATACTGAACTGGGAAGTTTTGAAAAAGGAAAAAAACCGGGAATTGTTTTAATCAGCGATGATTTTGAAAAAGCCACAAGAATTTTATAGAAGCTATCTCAAAAGTCGTTGATTAAGGTGATGTCATGCCGGGCTTGACCTCCAAAGGAGTCCTATGGACCGGCATCTATTTGGATAGACGAATCAAGAGAAAGATACCAGCTCGGTGCTAGCCCCGGACCTGATCCGGGGCCCGGTATGAATAAACGACTTTTGAGATAGCTTCAAGTTAATACCTGTCAGCCATTCCTTACATGGAAAAATGCAAACGATTTTTTATAGCTATCCCAATATCTCTCTCAACACCGGCAGGCTCTTCATCGTTCCGAAATCCTGAATATGCAGGGCATAAAATGTTTCCAGTCGCTGCAGTAAATGCCTGCGGAAATCATGACCCAGTTTGATCTGCGCCAGTTCTTCCGGCTGCATTACTTTTAATAATTGAGAAACGATGGCGGCTTCTTTTGTTTCGAGAAAATGCGGATGCATGGGTTGTTCTGCTACAAAGATTCCTTCCCGCAGGTCGAGAAATTGCTGTTGATCATTATAATTATCATCCATCCTGAAACCGAAATGAACGGGCAGGTGCAGGGCAAAAAAAAGCGGCAGGTTGGCCATCACCGTACCGGTTGAACGATCCAGGTGCTCAAACACATCTTCGGTAAATTCAAAAAGTTCAGGGTTGCTTTCCGGTTGCTTCAGACATTTACCCAGCAATTCTGTCATAAAAAGAGCTACCGCATTTTTCGGCACATCACTGAATACATGCTGGTATATATAACACCATTTGAATTCCCTGATCCGGTTGAGTTGTTTGGATTCATGATGATAAACCACCAGATCCAGGATCGCCGCCGGCTGAAATAAATTGGCCTTGCCCGATCCTTTTTTGGTAGCAGTTCTGACTCCGTTCACAAGATAGGATTGCAGGCCAAACAGTTCAGTAAAAATGGAAACAACCATACTGGTCTCCCCGTATTTCACGGCTCGCAGAACGATGCCCTTTGTTTTATGGAGTTTGTCGGACATTACTGACTGATAAAAAATATTTTCGC
>DAORJS010000544.1:0-1911 GCA_035439185.1 Chitinophagaceae bacterium | reverse complement strand
GCCCATACTCTGTTGGAAGCTTCCAATGTTACAATACTGTTGGGTCCGTCCAGGATTTCATCACTCAGTTCCACATTTCTGCGTACGGGCAGGCAGTGCATCACTTTGGCCTGGTTGGTGAGTTCCAGTTTTTTATTGGTCAGCATCCATTTCGGATCGCTTTCGTAAATTTTTCCGTAGTCGTTATAGGTACTCCAGTTCTTTACATATACAAAATCGGCATCTTTTAATGCTTCATTCTGGTTGTGGGTGATCTGTGCTCCCTTGGTGAATTCAGGATTCAGTTCATAATCTTCGGGATGGGTGATTACAAAATCAGCCTTTCCCCAGGCATTGATCCATTGGGAAAAACTATTGGCCACGCATTGCGGCAATGGTTTTACATGGGGTGCCCAGCTGAGTACAATCTTTGGTTTCCTGATTTCATGAAAGGTTTCCGTGATGGTGATAATATCAGTCAGGCTTTGCAGCGGGTGTAAGGTTGAACTCTCCAGACTCACCACCGGGATACCGGCATATTTGATAAATTGTTTGATATACAATTCGCTGTAATCATCTTCCCTGTTTTTTAAAGAAGGGAAAGTGCGGATGGCCAGGATGTCGAAATATTTTCCAAAAACCGGGGCGGCATCTTTTACATGCTCCACGGTGGTGCCACTCATGATAGCTTCTTCTTCAAATTCAAGGGCCCAGCCCTCACTGCCCACATTGAAGACGATGGCATCCATACCCAGGTTTTGTGCAGCGATCTGTGTACTCAGGCGGGTACGCATACTGGGATTCAGGAAGAGGCAGCCGATCCGTTTGTGCTGGCCAAGGGATTTGTCGCGATACGGGTTGGCTTTATAGGCCAGTGCTTTTTGCACGAGTGCATCAATATCATGTACATCCCGGACGGAAACAAATTGTTTCATATTAATTGACAGTTGCAGAAACCAGGTTGCTGATTTCTTCTTTGATGGAATCAATGAATTGCTCGGCGTCTTTTTTCTTCAGGGCCAGGGAGGGCAGCAAACGGATCACATTGGGTTTGGCCTCTCCGGTAAATATTTTCTGGTTCCAGAGCAGGTTTTTCTTCAGGTCTTTCAGTTCTGCGGGTACATCAAACCCGATCATCAAACCGCGGCCCCTGATATTTTTCAATTGAGGGATGGTGGAGAGTTCATCACGCAGGTATTTACCCACCATCACAGCATTGCCCATCAGTTTTTCCTGTTCAATAATTTCAAGCACGGCCAGTGCCGCAGCACAGGCCAGGTGATTACCGCCAAATGTAGTGCCCAGTTGAAAATGTTTGGGTTTGATATGGGGAGCGATGATGATCCCTGCTACCGGGAAACCATTGCCCATGCCCTTGGCCATGGTATAGATATCGGCATTAACGCCGGCAAAATCATGACTGAAGAATTTACCACTGCGGCCATAGCCGCATTGTACACTGTCGGCGATATAGAGGGCTCCGTGTTTATCGCAAAGAGAGCGGATCAGTCGCAGGAAACTATCATCTGCCACATTGATTCCACCTACACCCTGGATGCCTTCGATAATTACTGCGGCAATTTGATCACCATCGGATGCGAAACATTCGGTCAGTGCATCTTCATCATTAAAGGGAAGAAAGATCACATTATCGGTTTCATTCACCGGGGCTGTGTATGCAGGATTATCGGTAACGGCCACAGCCAGGGAAGTACGGCCATGGAATGATTTACTGAAAGCGATGATTTTTTTTCTTCCGGTATGGAAGGAGGCCATCTTCAATGCATTCTCATTGGCTTCTGCACCACTGTTACATAGGAAGAGTTGGTAATCGGGTTTGCCGGAGATTCTGCCCAGTTGTTCGGCCAGTTGTACCTGTAAGGGGATGCGGATGGAATTGGAATAAAAAGCAATTTTCTCCAGCTGGTCTTC
>DAORJS010000543.1:0-1913 GCA_035439185.1 Chitinophagaceae bacterium | reverse complement strand
ATGTAACAATGAGGCTGCTGATTTCAATCAGCTTTTTTAATGTTTGTACTCAAAATAAACCGGTATTGAAAAACCGGGAAATAGCGGTAACTTAAAGATTAAATTTTCAGGCATGAGAAAAATCCTCATAACTTTTCTTTTTTTACCGGTAGTCATGTTCAGTGATGCACAGGACCGGGCCGCTGCTGAATCAATGGTAAAACAGGGCATTGCATTGCATGATAAAGGAGATTATGAAGGGGCTATAGCCCTGTATGACAAAGCCATAGATATGGACAAAGCATATTTTTTGCCCTGGTATGAGAAGACCTTTAGTTTATATGAATGGGGGAAAAAGAAGGACTGCATAGCCATTTCCAAAGAGGCGATCAGGAAATTTCCTGATGAACCGGGTTTGAAGCTTATTTATGTGCAATATGGAAGTTCACTGGACGATCTTGGAAAGCCAAAAGAGGCAATAGAAGTGTATGATATGGGAATCGCTAAGTTCCCGGGAGAGTTTCTGCTTCATTTTAATAAAGGACTGACTTTGCAGAAAATGGATAAAACGGAAGAAGCACTGGCGGAATATAAAATGTCGCTGCAGTATAAACCCCTTCATTCATCCTCCAATCTGTATACTGCTTTTCTGCTGCAGCCCACCAATAAAATTCCATCCCTCCTGGCTTATGCTACTTTTCTCGCGATAGAGTCCCGCTCGGAGCGGGCGGGTGAAGCCATGAAAAGAGTTGAAAAGATTTTATGGGGCAATACGAAAACGGAAGGAAACAATACCACTATTTTTCTGGATGCATCTTTGCTGGGTGGCGGAAAGAATAAAAGTAAAGAAGATGATTTCAGTTCCGTGGAAATGATCTTCATGATCACCGCCGGGAGTAAAGAACTGGATTCTCTGGGAAAAACACAGGCAGGTAAGCTTAGTCTGCGTTTGCAAATGCTGATCAACCTGCTTTCAGAGCAGCAGAAAAAAAACAAGGGCTTTTATTGGGAGCATTATGTGCCTTTTTTTACAGAAATGAAGGAAAAAGAGATGGTGGAAACCCTTGCACACCTGATGTATATGAAAACAGGGGATGAGGAAAACCAGCAATGGCTGAACAATAATGAGGCAAAAATGGAGGCTTTTTACGACTGGCTGAAAAGCTATAAATGGACTTCCCGATAATGCACAGTCTGCCCACATCCGGAAGGCCCGTGAAGACAGACCATCGCTTTTCATTAACTTGCATCCATGCGTCAGTATTTAAATTTATTACAGCATATTCTGGATGAAGGAACCTTTAAGACCGACCGGACCGGGACCGGGACTCAAAGTGTTTTTGGCTATCAGATGCGTTTCAATCTGCAGGAAGGGTTCCCCTTGGTAACAACCAAGAAAGTTCATATGAAGAGTATTATCCACGAATTACTCTGGTTCCTGAAAGGAGAAACAAATATTGCTTATCTCAAGGAACATGGTGTGAGTATCTGGAATGAGTGGGCGGATGAGCAGGGGGAACTGGGACCAGTATATGGCAAACAATGGAGAAGCTGGGAGGGTGCCGGCGGGGTGGTGGTGGATCAGGTAAAAGACCTGATCAGCCAGATTAAAAAAAATCCGGATAGCCGCCGGCTGATCATCAGTGCATGGAATGTAGCCGAACTGCCGAAAATGGCTTTGATGCCCTGTCATAGCTTATTTCAGTTTTATATAGCACCCCCTGACCCCCTGAAGGGGGAACAAAAAGGGAAACTGAGTTGTCAGTTATACCAGCGTAGTGCGGATGTTTTCCTGGGAGTGCCTTTTAATATTGCTTCCTATGCTTTGCTGACGATGATGATTGCCCAGGTATGTGAGCTGATGCCAGGAGATTTTGTACATACTTTTGGCGATGTACATATTTACAGCAATCATATGGAACAGGTGAAGCTGC
>DAORJS010000542.1:0-1916 GCA_035439185.1 Chitinophagaceae bacterium | reverse complement strand
GATCCAGGGCCCGGCATGACATCACCTGAGTTAACGACTTTTGAGTTAGTTTCGAGTATGACTACCGGCACACTAACCAATTACCAGAAAAATATCTGTGAGTATGGAGGCTTATTCGGCATCCTGTTGTCGCTGACCTGTCTGGTTCAACACCTGATCTTAGCCATTCCCAGTTATATCACTAACCCGATGATACCGGCCTATATACTCTGTATCAGTGCATTTTTATTACTCGCTTTATTAAAACCCAGTGCACTATATTTTCTGATTACGGGTGCCCTGCTGACCCTCCTGATTGAATGGCGGTATATCACACATATGACATTTTCCCTGGTGGTGCTCCTGCTTTTTATTTATCATATCATCATGATTGTACTGCTGATCTCTGAACAGATTCCGGCCAGACTGATCAAAGCAAGGCAATTAAAAGAAGCCGAAGAAGCGGAGTGGAGAGGGAAGATCTGATCCTGCATAAAGAACCCAGTCCATGGGACTCCTATGGAGATCAAGTCCGGGGTGACGTTATACTGAAGGGTGGTAAGACTCCGTTTTTTTAAATTGCTTCAAAATTGAATAAAATCATTTCAGGCATAGACGCCATAGCCTCGGGCTTCCCATACGTCATACCGGGCTAGACCCGGTATCTTTTATTACAGTAAGCAATTATGTATACCTCTGAAAGACCCCCAACAGTAATTGTTGGGGGTGACAAACACGAGCCCGTTGTGAGTCTCTGAATTTTGAGCACTTACAACGGGCATCAAATTAATAAGCGATTTTTAAAATAGATTCTAATCAAACAGAATCTCCTCAGGCAATCGAAGCACCATTCATTACTCTGGCCGCATTCTCGTATAGCTTTTTCTCTTTTCTGCCATACCACCATTTGGGTGCGGTCTTTTTCATCAGGGTATCAATACTGCGCATGCCCAAAAGGTTCCAGGCGCCCTTTAGTTTCCCCGCCAGAGAAGGTTGCATGGCCCGAAGGCTCATCGCAAATCCACTGTCGAGGTATTCCATATGGTGCCAGTATCCGGAAGGCATGAATAAGGTATCACCGGGTTCCAGAATAAAATCAAGTCCCTGTGCCAGTTTGAGTGCCGGAAATTTTTCGTAGTCAACATTTCCCTCCACATAATAATTGGAGAAATCAGCCAGACTCAATACTTCCCAGGGCTTGCGGTACAATTTATGTTGCTCGGTGAATGGAAACATCAGCACTCTTTTCCGGCCGGCAAACTGGGTATGAAAAATATGAGAGAGATCGATATCAAAATGCATATGGGTGATACTGCCGGCCCCGCCGGTAAACAGCATCGGATATTTTTTAATAAAGCCCTTTGCCAGGTGCTCAGGCCACTCAAAATCCTCAATTAATTGCGGGGCATGATCAAAGATGTTGAATAGGAAGATCCGCCAGCCGGCCGGACCCTTGCTGATCATATCAATGTATTCGCCGAAGGTTTTGTAATCATCCGCCTTATTGATGGGGGTATAGGCATCGCTTTTTACATTATTGTAAAGCGGTACTTTTTTATGTCCAACCAGCTCCCTGAAATAATCCCAGTTCCATTTTTGATAGGCAGGCCAGTCATGGGCCAGTTTTTTGATAACCACGGGGCGTCCGGTATCATAGAATTCCTTTTTAAACACCTCAGGTTCAATGGTATCAAAGGTGGCTACCGGCTTTAACTGCATAAGGGAAAGTTAGATGTCGCAAAGATAAGGGCGGTTAAAATACAAACGGCCGGTTTGTTGGGAGCGGGAATGGTAAAAGGAATATAAAAATGAGGGGGATTTCAGAGGGGTTCACCGCGGAGGCGCAGAGAACGCAGAGGTTTAACCGCTAAGACGCCAGGACGCTAAGAGACGCGAGGAAATCTTGATCGTTTCTTTGTGTTCTTAGTGCCTTTGTG
>DAORJS010000541.1:0-1918 GCA_035439185.1 Chitinophagaceae bacterium | reverse complement strand
GGCAGGAGTCCGGCTATCTCTATCGCTACGCTTATATTCTCGACAGCAACCGTATCCCCAAAGTACTGGGTATGTTTCTCATCGGACTTTATACCGGTAGGAAAATGATCTATGCGCATTTATCGGACAATATCCCGCTCTTTAAAAAACTGAGGAAATGGGGACTGATCATTGGTATTCCTTCAGCGATTGCCTGTTTCTATTTTGAATTCTTTCAAAAACATATTCCGGATCCGATCGGAATAATTCATACGCTTTTATATGCCACCAGTGTGGTACCACTCTGTCTGGCCTATGTATCCATGATTTGTCTGCGTTGGGAAAGAAAAAAAGGGCAGACTAAATTCCGCTTCCTGGCGCCGATGGGGCGGATGGCCCTGACCAATTACCTGATGCAAACGGTTATCGGCATCAGCATCTATTATGGAGTTGGATTAGGGCTTGGCAGTACAATTGGCCCCTCTTTGTTTGTACCAATCGGGATTGGCGTCTACCTGCTGCAGGTAGCTTACAGCCATCTCTGGTTCCGCTATTTCAATTATGGTCCCATGGAATGGGGCTGGCGGATGGCCACATATGGCAAATGGCTCAGGTTAAAAAAATAAAGGGGGCCGCTGTTCATTTATTCTCCTGAACTGGCAGAGAAAGAAATTTTATACCACAGAGCATACCGGCGAAGACCGGAAGTTCAGGAGTCTGAACAAAGGATTATATCTTAGACTCATGAAGTTTTTGATTACCCCTGTTGTTTCGCTGTTACTAAATTGTAACGTTTTAGCGGTTCCGCAAGAAGATACCGTTTTTTATCAGCCCGTTCGGCTTTGGTTCAATGCCTGGGAACTGGTAAGCCGGGATATTTATAAGGTATATCAACTGAAGCCGGTTGATTTTATTTTCTTTGATGACCAATACGTCTATTCCAGTTCCCGTATCACAGTACCGGCAGGAGAAACCCTGGAAGGGGCATCCCTATTACAACAATCTTTCCTTTGGAAAAAAATGCTGCACCATGACAGTATCCGGTTACCTGATCAAACCGTACAAGCCGTAAATATCATGTCATTTGCAGCAAAACCAACAGGCAAAAACAGCCGGCCTTTCTTTATCATGCCGCTTCCCTCTTTTTGGGAAAAAGCGGGCATTACCAGTAAAGAACTGGGTGCCCGGAATCTGTTCACTGCCGTATTCCTGCATGAGTTTTCCCACTCCCAGCAAATGCAGAACTTCGGAAAGCAGATCACCTGGTTGGAAAAAAAATACCAGTCTGGTTCTTCTTTTTCTGACGATATCGTGCAGGATATATTCAGCAATGATTCCCTTTTTAAATCCTGCCATGAAGAGGAAACGGCTCTTTTCTATGCTGCTGCTGCCAGTACAACTCCATCCTTACGGGATTCACTAACACAACTGGGTCTCAGAAAATACCGGGAAAGACAGGAAAGATTCTTCACGGGTAAATATAGTCTGCTGAAAGAAGCTGATGATTTATTTCTCACCATGGAAGGGCTTGGTCAGTTTACAATGTACGCCTGGCTTACCCATCCCAAAGGTGCAAATCTTCCTGCAGCCACTGCAATTACCGGTGTGAGGCGGGGAAAAAAATGGTGGTCACAGGACGAAGGTTTTGCATTATTCCTCGCATTACAGCAATATGCTTCCACAGCAACCTGGGCACCTGAGATGTTTGGAAACCGGGTAACTGCCGTGATTTCGCTACTCAGGAAAACAATGGTTAAATCGCATTAACAAGAGGCGGTCCTGATACGGAATAGAAGAACAGTTTACAGGAACTATTTCATCAGTTCCGGCCTTTCACGATTTATACATTCTTTAACCAGGATTCTCTTTCAAGAATCCGGACTGCATTCTAATTTCACTTCCGGTTTAACCCACCACCCCAACAGATGGATACCCCCAC
>DAORJS010000540.1:0-1920 GCA_035439185.1 Chitinophagaceae bacterium | reverse complement strand
AGTCCGGATCAGAAAGAACCCAGTCCCCGTACTGATAATCTTTGGCTCGATTGCGGTGCCCGCAACAAAAAAGAAGTGGAAGCCCTGGGTATTCATATTGGTGCTGTGGTTACTTATGCCGATGGCTTTGATGAACTGGCCAATCACAATTATGTAGGCCGTTCTTTTGATAACCGGATCGGCGGTTTTATGATTGCTGAAGTAGCCCGCTTACTGAAAGAAAATAAAAAGAAACTTCCCTTTGGATTATATGTAGTGAATGCGGTGCAGGAAGAAATCGGTTTACGTGGTGCAGAGATGATCGCCCGCCGGATCAAACCCGATATTGCCATTGTTACCGATGTAACCCATGATACCACCACCCCCATGATCAGTAAGAATATTGAAGGGGATGTGAGTACCGGAAAAGGTCCCTCTCTCTCCTATGCCCCGGCCGTACACAATAAATTACTGGCCCTGGTGGAGAAAGTGGCAGCTGATAAAAAAATTCCGGTTCAATGGAGGGCACTCAGCCGTAGTACCGGCACCGATACAGATTCCTTTGCCTATTCCAATGATGGTTGCCCTTCCGTACTGATTTCTATCCCGCTGCGTTATATGCATACGACGGTAGAAATGCTGCACCGCGATGATATCGAAAGCACCATCCGCCTGATGTATGAAACCTTACTGACCTTAAGTCCCAAAACAAACCTGAATTACCTGTGAGTTTTTTCCTGAACTATATTGACCCCGGCAGTGGCAGTTACCTTGTACAGGCCATCATTGCAGCAGTATTGGGAGCCGGATTCTGGATCAAGGCTTCCTGGCACCGGATCCGGGCATTTTTTGGCGGACAGAAACCGGCACCTGATCAGAAACCGGAAGAGAAGGAGTAGTTATTAGTTATTAGATATTAGATATTGGGTATTGGTAATTGGGTATTGAGCTTATCAAGAATATATTTTACTCCTTCCTGGTAAGCAGCAGGACTATTATAAAAATGTTCCCGTTTCAGTGTGTCCATTTTTTCTGAAAAACTTTCTTTGGATTGACTCATTTCTTCAATAACTGAAGGAATGATTGATAAATCGCCTGGTTGAACCAGTATGCCGATCTGATTCCGGATTACATTCTCTATAGGCTCCATTCCCCATTTCCGCCATTCTTTATTTGTTTCTTTCAATGCAGTTTCTATAAAAATGACCGGTCGTCTGCAACCCATTGCAAATTCAAGGGCAATCCCCGAGCGATCGGTGATCAGGATATCGGTTTCGGATAATCGCTGGAGTAAATCCGGCGTTTCATCTATTTCCATTTGCGGATTGTTCCGGATCAGTTGCCGGATGGACTGAAATTTTTTCCGGTTTCGTTTTACATATTCCGGGTGCGGGCGGAGGATGATGCGGCAGGGTAATGTTTGTAATACAGACAATAACTCCTCCAGACAGCTATCAAAAATACAGCCTTCAAACCAGGATGGTGCCAGCAGGATCGCCGGTTTGGTGCCGGATTTTTTTTCGGTTTGCTGCAACTGATCCAGGAGGGGGTAACCGTAAGGCAGTAATTTTTTAGCCGGAAGGTTATACAGCTTTTCTTCCTCCATTAATTCTTCCTGCTGATAGGGCCCGGTACAAAAAACAGCATCATAATTTTCAAAAGCATGCTTCCGGTATTGCTGATGGGTGCTGACCGCCGCATGGAACATATAAATATAAGTGTCTGTATCTGGAGATCGCTTATAGAGAAAATGTCCCAGGTCAGGCATGGTCATGATGAACACTTTCGCTTTGATCCGTGAAAACAAATGCGCCAGCATCCATTTGACATAGATTACTTTCATTGTAGCAGGTACCGTCTGCAATAAGGGATCTGAATGGTCAGATGTGAGATAAGTTACCGGTATATTTTCCTTCAGCAGATCATTGATTAACTGTTGGT